>JBBSAN010000049.1:0-16595 GCA_038252265.1 Chloroflexia bacterium | reverse complement strand
GCGCGCTGCTGTCACGCTCCAGCGCATCGGAGCACAGGCACGCTCCGGGCGGAATCAGCGGCGCGATCTCCGCGCCGCCCTCACCGATGCTGGCGTCCTCACGCCCGAAGCGGACGAGCCACGCCAGCGCAATCTCCAGCGCATCCTGGGGATGCACCCTGACCACACGCATCTCGAACCAGCGGAAATCGAAGAGGTGATTATCGCCGCAGCAGTCGTGGAAGGCCAACCGGAGCAACCAGATGAGGACGCGCAAAAGCTTCTTGAGGACTACGGCCAGCGATCTACTGAGCAACGTAGCAGGCAGACAGCCATTCGACAGCGGCTTATTGATGCTGGCATTCTGCCGGGCACGCCTTCCAATACAGCCCCGCCGAGTCCATCCGGGAACGGTACGCTCCGGATTCCTGGGCAGGATGGGTCAAACCCACCACTATCCCGTCCGGCAGCACCGCCGCCCGGATCAGTTCCACCAGGATCAGGTGCAGACAGGGATGAGGCGAATTTCGACCCGCTTGCTGCGCCACCGAGCGGCGTGAGCCTTCCAGCAGACGAAGCCCCGCCTATAACTGTGGATTCCCAACCACCTCCGGCCAGCACACCAGAGGCGGCTACACCCCTGCCTGCTGCGGGCGGGACAAACCCGCCGCCGAGCAGTAGCAGCACGCCAGAGCAGCCTGCTGATAGTGAACCGCCAGAGCAAGCTAACGGCCCTGTGCCATCCAATATGCCGGTGGAGAGGCCAGTAGTTGCGCCTCCGGCCCAGCCGAACGGGGAGGTAGCCGTTCCGGTGGTGGATACCGTAGCCCCACCAGTGACCAGGCGGCGCACCCGCCGTACTGCCAGGCCAGCCAAGGGGAGTATCCCAGCCCCAGCCAGCACAATCCCGCCGTCGGTGACACCGACGACTACACCAACCGTGGTTGAAGAGAATGAGGTGCCACCTGCGTCTATCCCAGTCAGGAACGTACCCGCAGATGCCGCTGTTCAGCCTGCGCCAGCCGCGCCACTGGCGCGGCCTGTCACCGAAGATCCTGTAGAGCAACCGGTAGAGGTACTGCCGCCCACCACGGTTGCGCCTACCGTACCAGCCGCGCCGCCATCGGGGAGCAGTGATCCGCCCGACCCATCAGCAGTGCCATTTATGCCCGACACACCGGAACCGACCGAGCCGGGTGGTCCCGATGCCGTAGACGCCCTCGCTACTAGGCCAGAGCCAGAGACCCCATCGGCGAGTACCGGCCAGGGGACGCCACCGTCTGGTGGCAAAGGCAAGAAGAGCAAGAACAGTTTCTACTGGGCGTATCGCCGCAGTCAGGCAAAGAAACGACCCTGAGCCATGATCCTGGACACGGAGACGATCTGTATGAACACCCGATCCGCCTTGCGCCGCATATCAAGTGTTGCCTGCTGCGCCCTGGTGCTCGTTTCGCTGACACTAAGCGGCCTGCTCATTCTCAGTGCGCCAGTTCCTGCCGGTGCGGCACCAGCCCGGCAGGCCGTCACGATTGTTCCGGCGACCATCGTACCCGCGCCGTCAACGACCTACAACCCCCCGCCGCCGACGTATCCGGGCGGTGGAGGCTATCCCACGCCGCCGTATACCTATGGAACCCCGACTGCGCCGCCAACAGCGACCGCCACTGCGACGCCCGTACCTTGCCAGGATGCGTTCGATGCCGATGGGCCGGACACGGCAAAACCTATCGTGCTAGCCGAACCTCAGACCCGTATCATCTGCCCGGCAGGAGAGATCGAGTGGGCCGTGTTCCACGCTGGCGCAGGGAAGACCTACGCTATCACCACCGGACCCGGCAGCATCCCCCAGTTGGATACAGAGATGTGGGTTGTGGACCGGCAGGACGACGGCAGCGAAGCGGAACTGGCCTACAATGACGACAGCCCTCAGGCACAACCCGGCTTCTCGCGCATTGAGTTCCAGGCCCCCCAGGACCGCTGGTACTTCATCAAAGTGGCGAACCGCGATGGTATCGGGTATCCTGGGCTGGCCTTCGTGTTGCGACTCGACCTGCTCAACCAGAGCGGCCTGCACACGGCAACCCGTACACCAGGCACCCCTGCCGACAATACCGCGACCGCAGTACGCCCCAGTGCAACAAGCACCATTAATCCATTAGCCACTGCTGCGGCTGAAGCGACAATCGCCAGCCAGCCAACGCTGCCGCCGCCCAGTCCGACACTAGACCCGCTGCTATACCCAGTCCCCGGCAATCCCAATACGGAGAACCTGCCGGTCTTTCTCGCCGGCGATCCGCAGGGATTAGCTCCCGATCGCTTGGACGAGGGCGCAGGCAATGACACGCTCGAAACAGCGGTGCCGCTGGCGACGAATGCGCTTTATGAGTACCTGAACTTTGTGGCGCGGCCTTCCCAACCCTGGGACAGTGACTTCTACGCCTTCCAGGCGAAAGGCAGCACCTGTTATCGGGTCTTTACCACCCACGTGGGCACCGGCCTGGATACGACGCTGGTTTTGTGGGCGGCGACGATCAGCCATACCAACGGCACGCTGCAAATTTATGCCGACCCAACGCGCACCCCCCTGGCGCAAAACGATGATGCCGCGCCCGGAACCGGCGATACTCATTCACTCGTGCGCTGGTGCAGCACGCTGGACCAAGCCACGGTCATCGAAGCCCATACGCATTACTGGGAGCCGCTGGTCAGCACCATCGGTAAAACCTATGCGCTGGGACTCGCCGTCGAGCCACCCACGCCAACCCCCACACCCAGCGTCGCGCCGTCGCCGAGCGCGACTCGCACTCCCGCACCGCCTGCGCTCGTGCCGCCCGGTTCTGGAAGTGGTGGAGGATCGAACCCACCGGCTGGTGGCAATCCCCCTGGCGCTGGCGGCGCGCCGACACCCCGCAGCACGGAGCCGGTCATCCTGCACGAACTGCCGGGAAGCACTCCGTCAGCCTCTCCACAGCCGCAAGGGACGGGCAGTACGCCCCAGCCGCCGAGCATGACACCGGTTGCCACTCGCACCATCGCTCCCACCACCACACCAAGTGTGACCGCCAGCGCCACGCCCGCCCCACCACAGGTCAGTGTGGATGTGGTGGTCTACTTTGCGGCCACACGTGGGCAATCCACGAAAGGAGGAGGGCCTGATCCGAATACCGCTATTCCCAATCTGCGCCTGCAACTGGTCAATCTTCGCACCAATCAGGTATTCGCCGAGGCTGTCAGCGATGACAACGGCCATGCGCGATTCATCTGGGGCTGGACCGGGCCGGTGCAGGTCGCTATCCCACAGTTTCAGCAAGCCTACCTGATTGAAGCCCGCGACCTGGGGATCAACGCGGCAGGGGGACTGGCGAACGCCAACAGTGGCCAGCTCTATCTACCAATCCAGATTCAGCCGTATGCACCACCCGCCGTCCATCCTTAACCCAGGAGAAATCATCATGCCTGTTCAAACGCCATCCACCCAATATCTGGTCAGTCCCGGCCCACTCACACCGGAAGAACAGGTGCGGTTCGGCCAGGTCTACAACAGCATGGAAAGCGAGTACTGCCAGGGCCGGACCCCTACCGCCCAAGACCGGCTGGTGTACAACCGCACCTTGCAACAGGCCTGGCGGCGCGGGTGGGCTGTCGTCGGGAAGCGCTACAAGCAGGTGAACCTGGACGCCACAACCCGCACCAACCCCGCGGTTGTGGATGCGATGGTGCGCCAGCAACGGGGCGGCAGCCGCGCCTGGCTGCCGTGGGCGCTGCTCGGTGTCGCCCTAGTCATCGGCCTCTGGTACGCGGCCAGCACGACAGGGAGCGCGGATCGGAATGCGCGGGCTGCACACACCTCGACTCCAGGCACTGCCAACGGCGGTGGCACCGCCCCGGCCCCCACCGCCATTGCGGGCTTCATCACCGTCGGGCAGCGCACCCCGACCACCCTCAGCCCGGACAATCTGAAGATCGGCAACCGGAGCTTCGTGGTGTACCAGGCGAGCGTGGACAAAGATCGTAACTGGCTGGTCTCCGCGAACTCCAATTACGCCAGTTGGCTGGTCGGCTCCGTCGTCAACTGGACGTTCGCGCTCATGCTGCAAACCGATCCCGATGCGAATGCCATGCTTACGCAGCTACGCGCCCCCGGTACACAGGTGGTCTTGAACATCCGCAACGATGAGGGCATCATCACAACCCATACGTTCCGCATCGAGGAGGTCCGCACGATTGGGCGCACAGACACCGCTGTGTACGACATCCGCCGGCTGGGGATCACCATCATTGTGCGCTATGACGACTCGGACCAGCGGCTCTACTTGCGGGGGAGTGAGTTGCTGGTGGGAACACCCATCGCGGCGGAGATCACCCCTACACCTGCGACTACGGGTAATCCATTCCCTACCACCATAGCCGCGCCAGCGCCAATCGCCACTCGGCTACCTTGACCTACCTACACCACATCCAAAGGAGGCTACGTTATGCTGACCCGACTCTTCTTCCATAACCTCATGTCCATCGTTGTGCGCCGCCATCAACTCGTGCCGATTCTTGCCCGCGTCCGCCGTGACCGGCGACTGGGCGAGAGGAACACGCGGAGAACGCACACCTTCGGGCTGCTGCCTGTTGCCCTGTTCAGCGTGGCCGCCCACCCGATGTTCCAGGTGCCGAACCCGTTCTGCAATCTCTTCAACATCGTCAGGGACTGGATCGGCGGCATTATCGTCATCAGCGTGGCGATGGTGGCGGTCGGCCTGTTCCTGCGCCAGTTCGCCGCCGAGCGCTTCGGCCATAACGTTACCAGTGGCATCTTCAGCATCGCTGCGGGCATCTTCATCCTGGGCCTGCTGCTCACCAACAACGGCCAGGGCATCGAAGCCATCGCGCAGGCGCTGGGCCTGACTCTGACGATTAGCTGCCCATAAGGGGCGCGCGGATAGCTGTTCATGCCGGGGGAGGCTGTCCTCCCCCCTAGACCGATGAGGGCGAGACTATGTACTATCGTCAAGTGAAGCACATCTTTCGCGTCAGCGAGCAAAAAGGTGTATGGATCCTCTCCTACATCAACCTTGCCGGGGCTGTGGCTGGCCTACTACTAGGCAACGTGCTCCAGCACTGGCTACCGTTCCTGCCGACGATACTCTCGTATGGGCTGGGAATTGGCCTGGGGGTGGCGATCACGTTCCGGTTCCACGGCTGGCCGATCTACACGCAGCTTTATCGCTGGGCGCGCTACTGGCTCTACCATCGCCTGCGCCCGCAGACTTACGACATTGATAGCATCACGTACTATGCGCCGCACGTGACGGACGACACCACGCTCCTCATGCCGCGTGTGCATCCAGCCGCAATCCTCCAATTCCCCGATCATAGCTCCCGGAATGGAAAGGAGAGTGCGTGATGGCAACGCTAACACTTCCGCTGCGATCCATGACGTACCCCTCCCTGGTCCCTCATGTGGCCGAGGTCGCAGGTTATAACCTGGGCATGTACGTCGGAGACACCGGCCAGGCGGCAGTCGCGCGGGCCGCGGAGACCTTCTTCATCGGTCTCCGGCAACCGATGCGTATCCTGGCCTGGAGCACGCCAGCGACGATTGAGCCTGCCCTACAAAATATCACGGGCATGATGCAGGAGTGTGGCCCGCAGGAAACCTGGCGGGTGGTAGGGTTGGATGAGCAGTTCAGCTTTCTGACCGACCTGGCCCAGGAGTCGGATCTGCGGCGCAACCACTTCTATCTGTGTACGTGGGCGAACTCGCCGCAGACACCCCAGGCGCTGTGGGGCACAGCCAGCAGCCGGCTGCTCTGCTCGGTGCGTCCGCAACCGACCCTGCCGCAGATTTTCGCCGGCCACTGGCACGCGGCCTTTGATCATCTCTGGCCGTACCCGGACAGCCCGGATCAATCGTATGTCGGCTTCTACTATGTCTACAACTTCCTGGGGAATTGGACACTTGAATCGCTCCATCCCTTGTTTCAGCAGCCCTTCCCGGTGGCACTGGTCGTTGATGTAGACACGCTCAGCTCGCGCAGCGCTGGCTTGCGCACGCAGAATGCGCACAACAGCCTGGCCGCCCAGATGATCCAGCAAACCAAGCTCGGCAGCGTTGACCCCGGCTCGACCGCTGCTTTCCAGGATGTGAAAGACGTGTCGGCGCTGTTGGAGACCGGGCGGCGCATTCATATGACCCGCATGGCCCTGGCGATTCGCGCCCGCACCCGCGCCGAACTCAACGAGCATTATGAGGCGGTGGCCGGGGCACTCGCGGGGTTGTGCGAGATCGCGCCAGCGTGGGGCCAGCAAAAGGGGCTGTTCCCGTTCTTCACGACCACCCATCGCAATCTTATCACCGATCCCCTTCCCGACTGGCCGTGGCTCTCCGGCGGGGTTGGGGTGCTGACTGGCCTGTTCGGGTTGCCCAGCCGTAATGACACGCGCGGCCCACTCTACGGCATCGAGGATTACAGCGGCAACATGATCTTCCACGACATGTTTGCCCGGCCCGATGAAAGCGCCGGGAATGTCGCCGGCCACGCCGTGGTTCTCGGCCAAACCGGGTCGGGAAAAACGCTGCTCTTGAACATGATCGCGCGCCGGAGCGCGCTCTATGGCCGCCAGGTGGTGGTCATCGAACCGCAGGGCCATAGCGAACGGCTTTACGACCTGCTGGGGCCGGAGGCCTGCGCCTATCATCCGCTGGACTTTGCCAGTAGCCGCATCAACATCCTGGACCGGGCCTTTGCCAATCCGCAAAGCCAGATCACCGGAGTGGTCAACCTGCTGACTCTGTTACTCTCGTGCAGCGTCGGGGCGAAGAACACGGAATCTGAGCACGCTCGGCACTTTGCGACAGGCGAAACCCAAACCCTCTACCGCGCGCTGGGCCAGATCTACCGGCCTTTCCCCTGGGATCGGCCCCTGCCACCCGAACAGGCACCGCTGCTGGAGGATCTGTGTACCGCCTTAGCAAGCCTGGGCACGCCGGAGGGGGATAAGCTGGCCGACGAAATCGGCGGCCTGTTCGTGGACAGCGAACTCAGCGCCATCTTCAACGCACACACCAATGTCGATCTCTCATTCCGGCATCGTGCCATCTGCTTCAATGTCCACGAGATCGATGAAACGTTCCGGCCCTGGATTTACGCCGTGCTCTTCCAGCGGCTCATCCGCTACATCTACGCGCGCAACATCGCCGAAGCAGGATACCTGCTTGTCCAACTGGACGAAGCTCGCCACCTGCTCAACGAACCACTCGTGGGCCATGCCGTCCGCGACACGGTGAAGCGGGTCCGCACGCGGGGAGCGGCCCTGTGGCTGGCCGACCAGGACATTTCCACCTACACGAACGGCGAGATCGGCCAGCAGATCCTTTCCAACTCGCCGCTGGTGTTCTTTGGCCGCATGGAGGGAAACAACATTGAGCAGATCCAGCCCCTCTTCCCGCGCCTGACCGAGTGGCACACGCAAGGCATTATCACCGCGCGGCCTGGCAACTTCGTCTTCAAGTGCAACGATGAATATTACCAGCTCCGCGTCGAACCATCCGCTGAAGAATTCCAGATCCTGAGCGGGAGCTGATCACGAAAGGCAGCAGCTATGTCTCTACCCAACTTTCTCCAGCGACTCATTCCGCGTGGCGCGGCGACCGCCGAAGAGCAGGCCCTCCAGGGCCAGGCTGCTATTGACGCCTACGAAGCCGGGGAACATGGCAAGTGGGGCCGCTACCTGGTGAAAAAGGAGGAAGACCTGATGGCGTTGGCAGACGCTGAACTGGCGCGCCAGCTCCCGATGGCCCCCACGCCCGCCGAGGAGGGCATCTCATGATACCTACCCATCGTCGCTACTGGCTGGCGGCTATTATCCTGCTCGCCGGTGTCACCGTCTGGAGTGTGCTGGTGGGCGCCCCGTCGCTGCTCGCGGCGGGCCTCACATTAGCCGCGATTGGCATGTTTGCTTACCAAGTGTGGGCACCATGGCAGGGACCGCGCCATTGGGTGCGCCTGCGGTATCATAGTCCGGAGCCGCCGGATGCCGAGGCGTTGCAGCGTAGCCTATCGCCGCTGCTTCGCTACGGAGCAATTGTCGTGCGCTGGCACTACACACCCGATGGCATCCAGCTCTGGCTGGAAATCTCGGCGCGTCTCTACGCCATCCTGCCGGCGCTACTCGCCACCGCCGTACCCGATCTACGGCTTGAGCCAGGAACGCCGTCGGTCGATACGGCCACGCAGCCCCTCTTCCAGTGGCCGCTGCGCCACGCGGGTACAGGGCATCCGGCGGACCCGCTGAACTTCGCCCAAACCTTGTTGCCGCGTGCCGATCTGCGCAGGGAGGGTGAATTGCGCCTGATTCTGCTCAAACCGGCAGCAGCGTGCCTGTTGGTGGTGGGCGCGCCGCCCACGACGGTCAGCAGGCGCGTACCGGTTCGCTGGCTGCTACGGCACCGAGCATTAGCGCGCCTCCGGGCGTGGGTGATCGAACACTATCCCTGGGGCGAGCCATGGCCGAACGGAGCACACGATCTCCCGTTGATGCACTGGCCCGCCACCGTTGATAGCCGGACCTTGCCACTGGACACGCACCACAGCTATCAGATTCCGCTCACACCGTGCCTTCCCGGTGTCGCGTCGCCTTACCTGGACCTGGGAGTTAGCACGGCTAACGGCGAGCCGGCCCAGGTCTCTCTCGACCATACACCCCACTATCCACCGGCGGTGTGGCGGGGCCATTTCCTCAGCATCGGTCGTTCGGATGATCGGTTCGCCGCGCTTCGCCACCTGGCACAACAGGCGCTCACCTGGGGCGCGCAGATCGTTGCGATTGATCCTACCCACACGCTTGTCCCACACCTCAGCATCCCGCTGGCAAGCCGGATAGGGCAACCGCCAGCGTGGATTAATCGGAATCACCCGCGTGGGAGCGTGCGGCTCAACCTGCTCGCCTGCCCACCCGATCCCGCCTTCCCACCAGCCGAGGCCGAAGCGCAGGCGCTGCACCTGGCGCTCACCAGTGCCCTGCCGCTGTTCGATCAGTTCCTGGCCCGACTCGGTGTCGCGCCCTGGAGCCTGATGCACGGCGACATTCTCGTTCATGACATCGCCCTGGCCGCATTACTCCAGCATCATCGGACCCGGCTGGGCGAGGTTCGGACCAACCTGGCCCCTACCCCTTATGCCATCTATCACCAACTCAGGGCTGCGGTGGATGTTAGGTCAATTCTTGCGGCGGAACTGGAAGCCTGGACTCAGCGAACTGCATTTCCAGACCGAGCGTTCCAGCAGATCTCGGATGGCCCATCCATCTATAAAGAAGCTCGCGCTGCACTGGAAGCCGCGCTGACCCGTTGGGAAACCCAACCTCTCAGGCTTCAGGAAGACGCGCGGCAACGCCTTGTCTCCTTGCTGCAACCGGTCTTTGACCATCCCGGCCTGTTGCCCTTTTGGTGCGAAGCTGTTACCGCGCCGAGCAGCTATTTTAACCGCAACACGTCGCCTATCACTTTTACCCACCTTTTGCCGTCGAACGCGGGTGATCGAGATCGGGTCCTGGCCCAGTGGTACGCCGAATATCTGCTGCTAACCATCATCGCTGCCGGTCAGGCGCGTCCCTACAGCCCTATGGCCGCGCCGCCATTACTTGTCGTACTCGATAACCTGCCTGCGTGGTGGGATAGCACCCTGCTCGGTCCCCATCTCCCCGATCTTGGTGCCGTGGGCATCGCCTGCGCCGCCACGGGAACCCACCTGCCACCGCCGCCGGACAGTCATCAAATTCTTCAGGCGTTCGGCACCTGGTGGATCTACGCGCTTGACCCGGCAGCGCAGGCGTATGTGGCACCGCACCTGACAACTCTGAAGAACGCCGCCGATATTCCATTGGCCTACTTCCCGGCAGAAACGGCCTTATTACGGACAACCACACCGCGCGTGTCCATTGGAACAATCTCCGTGAATCGAGAACCACTGGATATGCGCGCAGCGATTGAAACAGGGAGCCGCGCCCGGGTCAGCCAGGTGTATACGATTCCAGCAAGTGGCGACAGGGAGATGGTCAGTTTGTGAGGAGCAGCCAGCCTGGAGCACGCGCTGCTAAAAACCGGCCACAAAAAAGGAGAGGAGGCCGCAGTTCCCGTCAAGGACTGAGACTACCTCTCCCTAAGGAAGATGTGAGACCATGACCCGGTTCTCACACTTCAAGTATACCACATTGGGGTCCAGAACCGGAACGGCCTTTGGACTGATAAGGCTTCTGGAACAGCGGATCTAGAGGAGTGAGCATATGTCTCAACCGGCTACAACACTCACAACGCCTGCCACCGCCGCTGGCGACTGGGATAGCTTCAGCTCGTTCGACGGCTACGGTCAACCGGCCTATACTATGGTGCCGAACGTCTTCCTTGATTGGCAGACGCAGGATCTCACGCCTGCTGAAAACCGGGTGATATTCTACCTGTTCCGACACACCTATGGCCGTCACCAGCCACATGCCGTTATTCCCGCCACGCAAATCATGGAGGGTCTTTGGATTCGTGACCCGGGTACGCAGCGGGAACTGAAGCAAATCGATCGGGGTGCCGGGTTGCAGTACCCGGATCAGCTTGATGAAGCCCTTGATGGGCTGGTGGATAGGCAACTGGTCTTTCACCATATCAGCCAGGAGGCCAACGTCGGATGCCCAAGCACCTATGTTGAACTCAATATTGATGGGCATCCCCACTGGTCGCCGGAGGAAAACGTTGAGCCGCGTGATGCTTCGGTTACAGTGCAGCAGGCGGAAACATTCGCAGGACACTCCGACGAACAAAATGAGGAGCATGAGCCAGGTAGCAGCGTCAGCTTCTTCCAGCGCGCGGCTTATCCATTACAGCTTCTGCCAAGAACGCTGGACGAAACCGAGGTGGCCCAGGAGCAGGAGCGCGTCAGTCATGATACCGACCTCATCATACAGCGCCTGGGTCCACTGGGGATGCATCTTGCCCATGCACAGGAGTTGGCGCGGTTGGCCGCCGCCCGCGCTACCCCACCTGAGTATATAGCCAGCCTGATTGAGTATGTCACGCGCACGCAGGGAGTGCAGAACCCCATTGCCCTGTTTGAGTACCTGTGCCGTAACAATCAGCATCGCTCACTACCGTCTGACGGCGAGAAGAACAGTCTCCGCCGCGGCTGGATTACCCGCGTGCGGGCCAATCCCAGCATGATACGCCATGCGGTGATAATGCGCCTGCGTGATCCCGATAGTTTCGCCAACGAGCCACCGCTTGAAGAGATCTACCCCGAACTCGCCGATGTGATTACCGACATCACTGCCGAGCTTCGGCAAGAAGAAGATGCCACCTGCGCAGTGTAATTCGGGAGCATCCGATGCGAAGAACGTTACCTCCACCTCCCATACCAAATGCGCCGTCGTCCGCCGGATTCCTTGACGCGGTGATCGGGCTGCTGGCCCAGGCGATCACCTACCCGGTTCGCCGCCCATTTCAGAACTTCCCCCGCAACCTGTGGAAGCTGATCCTGTGGTGGCCCTTCGGCGTGGGGATCTCTATCTACCTCTTGGAGTATGCTTTGTTCTCACTGGCTTATGCACGGCGGCAGCCCGATCAGCCCCCGCCTGCGCCCATCGGGTGGGTTCATCAACTGCAACCCTGGTACGTTGTGACCGGGCTGGGGATCGCACTGGCCCTGATCCTCTTTCTGGACCGGCAGAACGGTTCCTGGCCTATTCGAGTCAGCCGGGAAAGACCATTCCTCCATTGGGGCCAGCGTGCTGTCGCCAAAACAGTCCCGGAGCTGCCAGCGCAATTATGGGCGTTGGGATCGCAGTACGAGCGTACCTGGAACGTCGAAACAAGTCATTTTGACGAAATACGGCTGGATACCATCTACGCGGTCAGTCCAGACGAACTCGCTACCCATGCGCTGATCGTCGCGCCGACCGGCATGGGCAAGACCTTCAGCCTCATCTTGCCGTCGCTTGAGTACCTGGACCGCATTGAGGCGGCGGGAATTTACCTGGACGCCAAAGGAGATGATCTGAGTGGGCCGGAGTTTGAGGCCGCCTACCCACAGGCGTTCCACTACCGGTTCGACCTGGAACACCCCGATCCTAAACCCTGGTTCCAGCTATGGGCTGGCCCAACCCCGCGTGTCATGGCCGAGCGCCTGGGCGAAGCGCTGATCCCCGCCGCAACCACATCCGAGGGCGAGTATTTCCACGAAAACCAGCGTTCGACTCTCGTCGGCCTGGTGGACGCGCATTACGCAGTCCATGGACAGATGCCGACCCTGCCCGATCTACTCCGCTATCTCCGCAACGGCGACCAGCGGCGTAAATTGGTCCAGCGCCTGCCTAACGACAGTTGGGAGAAAGAAGCGGTCCTCCGCATCGAAGAACTCCGGCTGGGTAAGACCGACGCGCTTGGCGGCCTGGACGCCAAGCTCGAACCCCTGGCGCATCCCACCATCGCACGGCTCTTTGCGCGACCGGGAGAAGGCTTCAATATGGACGACATCCTCCGGGATGCGGCGCGCGTCTGTTTCACACTGCCGGTGGGGCGCGCACCCTACGTCGCTAAGATCCTGGGCAAGCTCCTTGTCTCACAGTACACCTATGCGGTGCTCGACCCCAATGTAAATAAGGGTCTGCTGAAAGTGCTGGTTGTGGACGAGGCGCATAACTTCATCACTCCCGATATTGCGCGGGGGTTGGCGCAAGGTCGCAGCCACCGCGCTGCTTATGTCCTGGTCTTTCAGGATCTCTCGCAGCTAGGAGATGAGAGTCTAATCCGCGAGATCATCGGCAACGCCGGGTTAAAGATCGTGATGGGTGGAGTCAGCGACGCTGATGCCCGGCGCTTCAGCAATCTGTTCGGGGATGTGGATGTACCCTTCCACAACTATACGGCCAGCAGCAGCCAGGGAACGGGTGACACGCATAGCTCAGGGCACACCGCCGCCCAATCCATCGGGCACAGTGGCCGCAGCCGCACCCGCCAAAGCACCACCGGCTGGAGCATGACCATCAAGCCACGAGCACTCTTTACCGCCAGCGAGATTCGCGGGCTGCGACCGCATCACGGCATCGTCGAGCGGCGGGACAGCCAGGGCCACCTTACCAGGGCAACGCTGGTCCAGTTTGATCGCGTCCTGGCCGGTGCGATTACCCAGCAACAGCGGCTCGCGCGCTTCGGGCCGCACGTCGAAGCTTCGCATGTCGTGCCCAACCTGACCCTCTTCCGACAGGTTCCGCCTGTTCCAACCCGGCCCGCGCCAAGCGTGACCACGCCGGACGCTCCCGCCAATTCGCCTGCTCCAACACCCATAGCCGAACAGGAACGGCTGGCGGCTCGCAGACGCGCTTCCATGAAGAGTACGAGTACGGTAGTACCCAGCCATCGAACACGCCTAGTAGCGCGTTTGACAGCCCTGTCAGTTAAGGGGCCAGGGAATGGTTCGCAAAATGTACCATTTGAGCCTGATCAGGCAAGTACTTCGGCTAGCACGTCGACTCTACTGCTCGGTACCAGCGCACTGTCGTCA
The DNA here is from genome assembly GCA_038252265.1 of Chloroflexia bacterium. Lineage (GTDB taxonomy): Bacteria > Chloroflexota > Chloroflexia > QHBQ01 > JAICKM01 > JBBSAN01. The sequence goes on along the minus strand of JBBSAN010000049.1, from coordinate 3,081 downwards.
AAACAGGAGGCGATTCAGCAGGCGGAAGAAAGTGCCGCTCCCGTCCGTTCTAATGCACCGCCTTCACCGCTGGCTGACGATCCCAGGATCAATCAGCCCGGTTCCGACCAGGCCGTAGAGATCAGGCGGGTTCCAGCTACATCCGCTGAAACCCCTCCGGTAGACGATGATGCATCCAATGCAAGTGAGGAGCAGGCATGGTCAGAGGTAGAAGAGCAGGTCCGAATTAATATGGAGCTGATCCTGGCCGCTACGCAGTTGGACATTGAGGCGGAAACAGCACATAGGCTGGCAACCACCGCCGCAGGGAACGGGCGCGATGTTTACTACATCCCCGCTGTGATACAGGCGATCCTCAAAGACACGAAGCTGCGTAGCCGTGGTGCAGCCTTTATTCAGCGGATCAACAGCAACTGGGATCTCCCCTCCCCTAGCTAAAGGTTATCAGTAAGCAACTGAGTAGTGGTTGCCAAAGGTGTTCACATGATAGAGCAATTGGCTGGTCGTCCGCTAACACAACGCACTTACGCGATTCTCCGCTGGATCGGCCAGGGGGGTCTGGCGACACGCGATCAACTTGCGCGCTGCTTCTGGCCGGGCGGGCAGTACCAGACTGCCCACAAACACCTGTACCGGCTCCGGCAGGCGGGATATCTACTCTCCCGGCCCTGGCACGTCCCTGACCGCCACACGGTTCTGTATGCCCTGACCTGCCGAAGCAGCCAGACCCTACAGATCAGGCCGCCAGCGATCCAGGTAGGTTGGCCGAGCAACGGGGAGTATACTCACTTGATCCTGGGACAGGAAACCCGGCTGCTGCTCGAACAGCAAGTTGCCGCGCAGGGCGGCGAGATCCTGAATTGGCGCTCGGATCGCCTGCTGCGGCATCTGCAATCACCCGCAGACGGTGAGGGTTCTTATGAGATTCCCGATGCCGAGGTAGATGTACGTACCGGTTCCAGGCAAACGGTCGAAACGTGGGCTGTCGAAATTGATGGACAGTATTACGGGGCGATGCTGGCTGCCAAAGCAGCCCATTACGCTGAACATCCTTATCCTGTGCTGTGGGCCTGTCGGCCACAGCGCGCCGCAACGGTCTATGCAGCCGTTCGCCAATATTCTAACATCCGGCTACTGGTCCTCAACACCCTAGCCTGACAAAAAGGCACAGGACGACGAACATGATTACGCCCGCGACGATTACCCTCTCCGAAGCCCATATGCAGATTTTGCGAGGGCTGTACGAGTATGGTGGGCTGACCACCTCACAGATCCAGCATTTCATTGTGCCAGCTCTCTCATCTTCACGAGCCTATCGTGAATTGAGTGGGTTGCGGACGACCAACCGAGTTCGCAGTACTTCGCTGGTGCCAACGGAGGGCCGAAGTGAACTCTACTGGAGCTTACGTCCAGCAGGTGGACGGGTAATCGGGCACGCGCGTATTGATCGGCATTGTCCTTACCGCATCCCTAATCACATCCAGATCGCGCACAAAACGACCATTCTGGAGATCGCCAGCATCCTGGAAGATGCCGGATGGCAATATGTCCGACCCGTGAGCTATAACAACAGGCACCCTAAGCCCGACCAGACCCCGCAGCGGACGGCCATCCAGTATGCCGTGCAGTATCACTTTGACCATATGCCGCTTACCCTACCGGGAGCTGGCACGACAATGACGACCGCCCTACATCCAAGCCAGGTGCCGATTGGTCTGAATGATTGGGTAGCGTGGAACCCCAATCACCCTGAACAGGCGATCATTATCATTCCGCATCCCGCAGGAGCGACCCATAGTTTCTGGGGCCGCCCTCTTCACAACCCTGGAGCGATAGATAAAAGTAGGTTGGGCCGTATTCCGCTTTATGTCAATTTGGCACCCATTTTGCCGGTGCTAGCGATCTTTCCTGTTCACACCATTGCAGCCCAGTACAGGGCACTGCTTGAGCGCGCCCACTTTCATGTTGGCGTACCCGGCGACATCCTGAAGTTTCTGGCTCGTTAGATCTGCGCCGATGGAGGCACCTATGATCAACCAGGGGACCGGCTCGATGAGAGACGAGAATTGTGATAAAATGAAGCCGCGCAGCTATTGTTATTTAGATATAGATGTGATAGGATATATGCAGCCCCGCTATGGGATTAGTCGCTTATTGCCTGAAAGGAGCTGCCGATGGCTAGTGCTGATCGAAGGAAGCCCGGACCCCCGGCGAGCGATCCTGCCACCCGCCGCACCCGACCGCTGGTTGTTCTGTTAACGCCGGTCGAGTACAGCGCCTTGCAGGAACACGTCGGACGGGGAAATATGGCCGAACGAGTGCGCCAACTGATGGTCGAGGCAAACCTGCTCACGCCACCAGCTCTGGTAGAGGAGGTTCCCCATAGTGGCGCGACCCATTGAAGCTCAGGTCCAACATCCTTATAGAGACCTCATACGGCTCGTTCTCCGCACTGTGCCGATCGGTCTGTTCTTAGGAGCTGTCACCCAAGCCTTAGCGCCGGTTGTAGACAGCATCCCGACAGTAGGTGCGTATCGAGATTTTGTAACGGGGTCACTATGGCTTGGAGGGTTACTGACGCTGGTGTGGGTGCTACGGCTTAAACTACACCCCGTGCTGTTAGGGGTGATGAGTGCCGTATTCTGGACCGCTACCGTGCTTGGGTATTACGGGTTCTACCTCACAGTGCTGGCGGCAGGGTTAGGGCCGCCAGGCACCCAATGGACGGTTGAACCGTGGGGTGGTCTTTTGTGGTTGGAGATCTTCTTCAAACAGAGTGTCTTGCGATGGTTAGTGCCCGTAGGGCTGATTGGTTTCGGGATAGGCTTGGCCTACGGGCTGATCCATAATGCAGGTGAACGGAAGCGTAGTTCCACGGTATGAAGCAGTCATGCACACGGAACAGTGAATTCAGGAGAGACGCCATTGAGTGGGTAGCATAGGCGCATCAGGTGCGCCGGATACATCGGAACATTCTCCGGCGACAAACAAAGAACCCACCTGGTGGTACAGGTAGGTTCACGATTGTCGCTAGTCAAGCCCTCGGACAAGGGCTGCGAGCATTATAGGGACTGGACACCT
>JBBSAN010000048.1:0-16648 GCA_038252265.1 Chloroflexia bacterium | reverse complement strand
GCGCAGCTTGCGCCGTCCCGGTCCGCTGGCCTCAGTCCTCATCGCTGCCGTCGTGGCGCTGATCGTGCTGGCGGTGGGGCGCTGGGTGCCGCTGCCGCCACTGGTGACGGGCGAAGAGGCCGTGCGGCAAGAACTGGTGACCACGCGGGGCAAGGTGGTGGCCCAGCGTTACCTCTATCAGGAAGCGCAACGCGAATTCGAGCATTACCTCTACACCGTGTCGGTGCCGCCGATCCCCGCGCAGATGCACGATATCGCGGCCCAGATCCGCAACGGCACCAGCGCCAATACGCCAACCGGTATCATGGAGTCGTGCGCCGAGCGCGTGGGACCGCAGGCCACCCCGGTCCAGCAGGCACAGGAATGTGCCCGCCGTGCCGCCGACTTTGGCCGGGTGCTGGCCCGCTACGCCCACCCGTCCGACGACCTGTTCACCCTCCTGCGCCAGTACGACGACCAGTTGATGGCTTACAGCCGCACGCTGGGGGCACGGAGCGAGGAGCTACGCCGGGGCACCTGGTCGATCCTCTCCTGGCTGCAACACTATCCCCCGCCCGTGGGCGACCGGGCCGAGATCCACTTCTTCCCCGGCACCGAGGTAGACCGCAACGTGACCGTGCTGGATGCCGCCGCCGCCACCCTGGCGAGCGCGCCCGACTCGGCAGACGCGGTGGAGCGCGCCGCCACCGCCGCCGACCCGATCTGGGATGCCGGGCTGATGGTGCCGACCATCGCCTGGGAACACGACGGCTACTATAGCGCCCTGCGCCGCTACGACGCCCAGATGCTGGAAGTGGCCGCCGCGCCCGATCAACCGCTGGCGGGCAACCGCGCCCTGATCGCCGGGGCGGTGACGCTGGGCCTGCTGGCGCTGATGTTCGCCGGGCTGGTCTTGCTCTTCCTGCCGTCGTTGGGGGTTGGGGGTTGGGGGTTGGGGGTTGGTCGCCGGACCCCGGCCAAACAACAACCATAACATGCATATGAGCCAACCACCCCCTGCCAACCCCCAACCCCTTGCTAGCCGTCAGGCCACCCTGCCGCCGAGTGCGACTCCCCTGCCCCGCGCCAATTCGGGCCTGCTGGCGGCGCAAGCGCAGAGCTGGATCCAGTCCGACAATGCCGTGCTGGCCGGGATGCTCCTCGCGCTGGGGATCTATTATTTCACCAGTGGGCTGATCCCGGCCTTCATCGGCGGGGTGTTGTTCTTCGCCCTGGCCGTATGGCGGCCCAAGCTGACTATCGCCTGCATCGCCCTCGCCATCCCTCTCTTCTACCGCTCGCGCAGCTTCGAGATCGGGGCGCGCACGCTCTACTTCCCCCTGGCCGAGTTTATCATCGTCGCCGCCATAGGAGCCTGGGTGATCCATGACGGCGTGCGGCTGGTGCGCGGGGCACAGACGGTGGACCGGGGCGGCATCGTGGAGGCGGCGAGCCTGGGGCAGCGGCTCTGGCGGGCCGTCTGGGCCGTGCTGACCTGGCCGTTCGCCTGGGCCGCTATCGCCTTCTTGATCGTCGGCGTGCTATCGCTGGTCTTGCCCCCGCTGATCCACCGCGACACGGCCCTGCGCGAGTTCCGCTGGATGATCGTGGAGCCGCTGTTGTTCTTCGCCCTGATCGCCCGCTTCGTCCGCACCGAGGACGACATCCTGCGGGCGATCAACGCCTTCCTGATCGCCGCCGCTGTGGGCGGGAGCATTGGGGCGCAGCAGTTCCTCTACGGTGAAACGTGGAGCATGGAGGGCGTGGGCCGGGCCACGGGGGTCTGGCCGGGAGCCACCGCGTTTGGCATCTTCATGGGCCGGGCGCTGCCACTGGCCCTGGTGCTGGCCCTCTTCCTGCCGCGTGACCAGGAACGCTGGCGGCGCTGGCGCTGGGCCTATGCCCTGCTGGCGATCCCCATCGCGGCGGGGATGATCACCAGTTTTGCGCGCGGGGCCTGGCTTGGCGTCGGCGTGGCGATGGTCGTCGTCGTGCTGGTCACGCGCAACCGGGCGCTGCTGATCGGGTTGGGCGTGCTGGCGGTGGCCCTGATCCCGGTCCTCTACGTCTTCCGGGGGGTCGAGCGCCTGTTCAGCCTGTTCGGCTCGGAAAGCGGCACGGGCACCAGCCGGATCATCATCTGGCAGGGCGCGTTGCGGGTGATCCGCGACCACAAGCTGACCGGGATCGGCCTGGACCAGTTCCTCTACCAGGACCCGAAGTACGGCATCCCCAACCTGCGCTTCCTCACCGTGTCGCACCCGCACAACTTCCTGCTCGATTTCTGGCTGCGCCTGGGCATCTGGGGCCTGGGAACGATCCTCGCCATCCTCAGCGCCTTCTTCCTCAGCGGGCTACGGGCCTACCGCCGCTACGCCGGGACGGTGCTGGGCGCGGTCACCCTGGCTCTGATCGCCTCGATGACCGACTTCGTCGTCCACGGCCTGCTCGATATGGCCTATTTCTATCAAGACCTCGCCCTGACCTTCTGGCTGCTGGTCGGCCTGATGAGCGTCGTCTGGTACCACACCCAGGCGCGGATGCGGGAGGAAGAGGCCAGCGTGATTGGCGCGGCCCCGGCCCCGACGGAACCGGCGAACGCTGCATAAGCCAGCGCTGGTGGTTGTCAAAATTTGACAATTCCTGTTATAATGGGGCAGGAGGTAAGCACTATGGCGAACGTTAACCTCGGCCCAGTCTTTGAGGAATATGTGCAGCAGAAAGTCGCCACCGGCCACTATGCGAGCGTGAGCGAGGTTATCCGGGAAGCACTACGACTCCTACAGCAGCAAGACACCGAACGCGAAGCCAAGATCGTGTGGCTGCGCGAGGCCGTTCAGCAGGGCCTGGATAGCCCCGTGCGCGAATGGGAAGGGGTAGACGCGCTGGTCCGCCTGGCCCAGGCGCGCGAGGCCGAGCAGTAGCGATGGGCCGCATCCTGCGTACCGATGAAGCAATCAGGTGATCTACTCGATCTCTGGATTAGCATCAAGACGGTCAGGAATGAGGCGCGAGCCACGGCGTTCCTCCGCACCATCGAGCGCAAGTTGCGGCTGCTTGCCACCCAGCCGCTGATGGGCCGGGCGCGGCCCAAGCTACGGGCGGGCCTGCGCGCGTTCCCCGTCACCCCGTATGTGCTCTTTTATGAACCCCGCGACGACGGCATCCTCCTGATCCGCGTCATTCACAGCCACCGTGACCTGGACGCCCTCTTTAGCGACGACCCGGAATAAGCGGGCATTACATCCATACCAAGCGTTAGTATGTTGCGGCAGCAAGCACCCCCGCTACCCCTTGATCAAGCTGCTGATCCCCGGCTTCTTCGGCCACGTCGGCGAAATCGCGGCGCTCAAGGCGCTGCGGGCGCGGGCACTGGTCCCCCAAGAGGCATAACGAAAGGCCGGAGGGGTGTCCTCCGGCCCGTCCACAATGTTTCCTCACAATGGCTGACGATCACGCCCACCCCCATTATCGGGTTGCTCACTGTCGCCTGCAACCGGCGTCAAGGCGGTGTCAACACGTTCCAGGAGCAACTGACGGCCTTCCTGCTCAATATAACGCCGGAGAGCCTGGGCAATCAGGTCATCACGGGAAACGCCCAGCTTTGCCGTGACGACTTTCAGATCGATCAGCAGCCAACCGGGAAGGGAGAGTCTCACTTCGGTCTTTGCCATTGGCTTCTCCTTATCCGCCGTAACGCAGGAGCAGCGCGCAGCGCCCTCTCACTCTGTAACCTCTTCGTCATCCGGCAAATCACGCGGTTCGAGCACACGGTGAATCCCTGTAATCACCTGTTCGAGCCGTGGGCGTGATAAGGTGCCAATCTGCTCGCCTAAGGCACGCTTGCTGACGGTATACAATTGCGAGACATTCACGATGCTTTGCCGGGGCAGATTGGCCTCACCGTGGTTGAGCAACACATTGCCCGCGTCCACCGCGCGGCGCAAGTTCGAAGTGAGCGCACATACGATCACAGTGCTAATGCGCCCGCGATTCAGATAATCATTCTGGACGACCACACAAGGGCGTATATAGCCCGGCTCCGAGTCGATCGGCATACCGAAGTCAACCCAATAAACAGCACCCTGCCGGATTGTCACCGCGCCCCCGTCATTTCCTGACGAATATACTCCCAGTATTGAGATTCTAGAACCTGTTCTTCTTCATCGCTGAGTGACTCATCGCCGTAAGCCTGATCAAACATCGCCATGATGACCCGCCGGCAGTCGGGATCGTTGTCAATGTACTGCTTTAGCACCAAAGCAAACACCTCATCCCGCGACAAATCGAGAGCACGCGCCATCAAGTCGGCCACCAGTAGCAACGGCTCTTCTATGTTAACGCCGATCTTCTCGTTTAGCATCACTCCTCTCCTCTCCTAACCTATCACTATAGCCATGCGGGGGCATGGCGACCCATACCCCCGCACTCATTATATCACAGCTTTTAACGAAGCCACTCAGGAGCCGGGAACACTAACCCCCAACCTCCAGCCCCCAACCCCCTAGTGCGCGTGGGCGGCGGCAGCCTTCTCGGCGTGGGCCGCGTGGGCAGCTTCGACGATCCCGGCGAGCAGATGCGCGGGCACCTGCTCATAGCGGTCGAACTCCATCGAGAAGGTGCCTTGCCCCTGCGTGATCGAGCGCAGGTCGCTCACATAGCGCTGGACCTCGGCCAGGGGGGCGTAGGCGTCGATCTGGGTCAGGCCGTTGCCCTGCGGGTTCAGGCCCAGCGTGCGGGCGCGCTTGCCGTTCAAGTCGCTCAATACGTCGCCGCCAAAGGCATCCGGCACAGTGATATGGAGCTGCATAATCGGCTCCAGCAAGACCGGGTTGCCCTGTAAGAACCCCTCTTTGAAGGCCATCGCCGCCGCCGTCTTGAAGGCCATTTCGGACGAGTCCACCGGGTGGAACTTGCCATCATAGAGTACGACGCGCACATGGACCACCGGATACCCGGCCAGGATGCCCTCGGTCAATTGCTCACGGACCCCCTTCTCCACAGCGGGGAAGAAGTTGCGCGGCACCGACCCGCCGACCACCCGTTCGCCAAACTCGAAATCGCCATCGGGCAGCGGATCGATCTCGATCACCACCTCGGCAAACTGGCCGTGGCCGCCGGTCTGCTTTTTGTGCCGGTAGAGCACATGCGGCACCTTGCGGGTGATCGTCTCGCGGTAGGGCACACGGGGCAGGCCGATGTCTACCGACACCCCGCTCTTGCGCTGCATTCGTTCGGCGACGATCTGCACATGGTTCTCGCCCATGCCCGACAGGATCTGCTCGCCGGTGGCCGGGTCGCGGCTCACCTGCAAGGTGGGGTCCTCGGCCAGCAGGGTATGGAGCGCCGTGCCCAGCTTGTCCAGATCAGCCTTGCTCTTGGCCGTTACCGACGCCGAGAAGACCGGAGCCGGGAAGGCGATGCCGGGCAGCGTCCACGGCTGGCCGGGCGCGCTGAGGGTGTCGCCGGTATGAGTGTCGGCCAGTTTGACCACCGCGCCCATGTCCCCGGCGACCACTTCCGGCACGGGCACCTGCTCCTTGCCCTTCAGCAGGTAGACCTGGCCGATGCGCTCCTCGCGGTTGCGGGTGGCGTTCAACGTCTGGCTGTCGCCGTGCAACGTGCCGGTATAGACGCGGAACAGGCTAAGCGTGCCGAAGCGGTCTACCTGGGTCTTGAAGACCAGGGCGGTCAGGGGGCTGCCGGGGAGGGGATCAAAGTCTTTCGTCTCGTCGGTTCCGGCGCGGGTCAACGTGACCGGTCCCAGGTCCACCGGCGACGGCACGATGGTCGTGATCGCATCGAGCAACTGGGTGATGCCGATGTTGCAGGTGGCCGAGCCGCAGAAGGCCGGGATCAATGCCCCGCTGCGCACGCCGTGCAACAGGCCCCGGCGCAATTCCTCCTCGGTCAGGGTTTCCCCTTCCAGATATTTCAGCGTCAGATCGTCGTCCACCTCGGCGATGCGCTCGATCAGCAGATCGCGGAAGCGGTTCGCGTCGAACTGCAACTCGGCGGGGATCTCCTGCTCGGTGAATTTGCCGTCGCCCTTCGCGCCGTCGTAGACGTAGGCCTTCATATGGAGCAGATCGACCACCCCACGGAACGTGGACTCCGCGCCGATGGGGATCTGGAGGGGGGCAACGCCCTTGCTCAGCCGCTCGACGGCCTGGTTGAGCGCGTGGCCGAAATTCGCATTCTCGCGGTCCATCTTGTTGACGAACAGGAGGCGGGCCGGAACTCCGGCTTCGTCGGCATACTGCCAGGCCTGGAGGGCACCGACTTCGACCCCGCCCACCGCGTCGAGCACGATCAGCGCGGCATCGACGACGCGCATGGCCGCCTTGACCTCGCCCACGAACTCGGCATAGCCGGGCGGGTCCACTATATTGATTTTACACCCGTTCCACTCGCAGGGGGCCAGCGCCAATTGGACCGACATATGGCGTTTGATTTCGTCGGGGTCGAAGTCGGTGGCGGTGTTGCCTTCTTCCACCCGCCCCAAGCGGGTGACGGCTTTGCTCTGGAAGAGCAGCGCTTCAGCGAGTGACGTTTTGCCCGCGCCACCATGCGAGAACAAGCCGACATTGCGTAGCGCGTCAGTGGTATACGCTTTCATTAGGTCTTGTATCCTCCTCGTGCGTGGGGTATAGGGAGGCTCCCCAGCCGGGAGCCAGGGGGGTGTGGTGCCTATTATACTCCAACCAGGGGGGTTTGGCAAAAGGAGGGGAGCAGCACTGCTGATGCAACATCCGAGAAGCCAGCCGCCCCAGACTGTCATCCTGAGCGCCGCGAAGGATGTTATCGGTGGTCAGAGGTGCTCAGGGCAAGATCTCGATCTTCGCGGACGATCTGGGGGCTCCAACAAGATCCTTCGCTGCGCTCAGGATGACAGTCTGGGATGGTCAGCTTGGGGGAAAGTAGCAGGTAGCAGACGGATGAGGGGAAAGTAGTAGGCACAGGATAATGAGGGCAGGCAGACGTTTCATTTGATTTCTGATTTCTGACTTCTAATTTCTGACACACGCACGGAAAGTCGAAGGGCGCCAGCCCTTGCGGAACCGGCGCCCCTCGAACCCATCAGGAAGGGAGGAAGTTGTTTACCCTTGCATTATTGCTTTCACTAATTAATACGAAGCGAGGTTACGATCGGTTTGCATGGATGCCGATCAATTTAAGGACCAAAATTCCCGGCTCAGAGCAGGGGTAACCACACGGTCACGGTGGTGCCCGCGCCGGGAGCGGTATCGAGCGTGAGCCGCCCGCCATGCGCGGCGACGATCTCGCGGACGATGGCGAGGCCCAGCCCGGCGGATTGCGGATTGCGGATTGCGGATTGCGGACTGTCTGCGTCCAGAAGCGGGACAGCGGGGGCGAGCGGTCCCTGGTAGTATGGCTCGAAGGCCCAGCGGCTGGTGACGGGGTCCATGCCCGCGCCACTATCGCGTACCGCCAGCGCCGCCTCCCCGCCGACCACGCCCACACGCACGGTCACGGTCCCGCCCGCCGGGGTAAAGCGCAGCGCGTTGTCCAGCAGGTTGACCAATACCTGCCGCAACCGGTCGGGATCGCCCCGCACAATGATCGGGCTGCGATCCTCCGCCGGGTCCAGCGACACAGCACCAACCCCCACCCCCCACCCCCCAACCCCCAGCGTCACCCCCAGCCGCTCGGCCCGCGTGGCGAACAAGGCCCCCGCCGCCGTCGCCAGTGCCCGCAGGTCCACCGGGCGCAATTGGAGGTCGCCACCGCTAGGGCCACGGGCCACCGCGAGGAGTTCTTCGACCAGCCGGGCCAGGCGGGCGGTCTCCTCCTCCACCACGGTCAGGGCGGGCGCTTGCGTGGGGCTGGCGTCGTCCACCAGATTGCTGACCGTCGCCTGGAGGGCGGTCAGGGGGGTGCGTAACTCGTGGCCCAGGCGGCGCAGCACAGCGGCGCGGCCCTGCTCGCTCTCGCGCACGCGGGTGATGTCGCGCAGCACGCAGACACAGCTAGCCGCCCCCGCCTTGCCCGCCTGCACCGGGGCGGCCACGGCCAACACGCTCCGCCCGGCAGGGCTGATCTCCATTTCGACCGGCGCGGCCCCTTGCATCGCCCGCATCCACAGGGCAGGCAGCCCCAGCGTGGCGCACGCCTCGGCCAGGGCGGCGGCGGGGGCACCCGGCGGCACGCCCAGCACCTCGCGGGCGGCGGGATTCTCCAGAGTGATCCGCCCGTCCGCGTCACAGGCCAGCACGCCATCGGCCAGCCCGGTCAGGATGGCCTGGAGCCGGTCCTGTTCGGCGCGGGCCTGGGAGAGGAGGTCGGCCAGCCGGGTCGCCATCTGGTTGAAGCTGCGGCCTAGTGCCCCCAGCTCGTTGGCGGGCATCCCGGTCACACGGCGGGCGAGGTCGCCCCCGGCAATCGCCGCCGCCACCCGTTCCAGCCGCCGCACCGGGGCGACGATGCTGCGGGCCAGCAGCGCGCCCGCCGCCAACGCCAGCCCCACCGCCAGCAGCCCGGCCCCCAGGAACGCCTGCCCCAGCCGGGTCAAGACCCGGTCGATCTCGTCGCGGGTTTGCGAGACTTCTACCACGGCCAGCACCGCCCCCGGCGCGCCGACCGGCTCGGCGGCATAGAGCCGCCCCGGTTCGTCGGCCCCGCGCACCCCCAGGGTGAGCAGGCGCGGGGGCAAGTCATGGAGGGCGGCCAGGCTAGGCCGGTTGCCCAGCGTCCCGGTTTCGATGATCAGCCCGCCGTTGGTGTTGAAGATCCGCACGTTGCCCCGCCCACCGGCCAGGGCCGGAGCCAGCACCCGCGCCGTCGCATCGATCCCACCGGGGTTCACCCCTGCCGCCGCCAGCAGCGCCGTGGCGTCGCGCCCGGCCTGCGTCTGAAGGTCGGCCTCCAGCGCCCCAACCAGTGTCCGCTCGGTCAGCCAGTACACGCCCATCCCCAGCCCGGCCAGCAGGGCCAGGACGCTCAGGAGATAGAGGATGGCGATGCGATAAGCCATGATGGGGGTTGGGGGATAGGGGTTGGGGGTTGGGGGTTGGTGGTTAGTGGTTAGGGGTCAGGGATCAGGGATCAGGGATCAGCGGTCAGAGGTTAGTAGCAGCGGCCAGCGAGCAATTATACCTCGTACCTCGTACCTCGTACCTCGTACCTCATACCTCATATCTCATACCTCATATCTCATACCTCGTACCTCGTACCTCGTCCCCCTATCCCCGGAAGCGGTAACCCACGCCGCGCTCGGTTTCGATCAGGGTGGAGTCGGGGGCGAGGGCGAGGAGTTTTTCGCGCAGGCGGCGGATGTGGACATCCACGGTACGGGGGTCGATGTAGCTGTCGTAGCCCCAGATACGGTTGAGCAGCGTTTCGCGGGTGAAGACCTGGCCGGGATGGGCAGCGAGCAGGGCCAGCAGTTCATACTCTTTCGGGCGCAAGTCCAGATCGACCGCGTGAAAGGTCGCCACGCGGCGGGTGGCATCAATGTGGAGATCGCCAGGGGCCACGGGCACGTCGGGGGGCGTGGTCGCCGCCAGTTGTGCCCGCAGCGCCCGCACTGCGGCCATGCGCCGCAACAGGGCACGCACCCGCGCCACCAGTTCGCGGGGGTTGAACGGCTTGACCACGTAATCATCGGCCCCCAGTTCCAGGCCGACAATCTTGTCCACGTCGTCGCTGCGAGCGGTGAGGACAATCACCGGCAGGTCCAACCCGGCCTGGCGCAGGGTGCGTAGCACCTCAAACCCGTCAAGGTCGGGCAGCATCAGGTCGAGGATCAAGCAGTCGAAGTCGGCCAGGTCGAGGTCCGCCGCGCCTCCGGTGGCAGGGTCCAGCCCCAACGCATGAAGGGCCGCCGCGCCGGTGGCCGCCGTGGTCACCCGGAAGCCGTCGCGCTCAAACCGTTCCCGCAGCGCCCCCAGGATATGCGGCTCGTCGTCTACCAGCAGGATGTGTTGTTGCATAGGGATGTTTCAGGAAAGACAGGAGCTACGTCAGGGAGGCTGGTTGCCCCGCTGGCGTAGCTCCTGGCAAGAACACGCACGCCACCACCCGTTAGCGGATGGTGAAGGAGCCGGTCTGATCGACGTTCGACACGATGCCGAAGATATGCACCTGCCAGACCCCGCGCGGCACGTCGTAGAAGACCTGGGTCGGCACGATCTGGAGGCTGACGATACCGTTGCCGTCGGCGATGTAGTAGCGTCCTCCGCTGGGATACCAGTAGCGCCCGGTCGGGTCTACGATGTAGACGTTGGCCGACTCGCCCGCCCGGTACCCGCGCCCGGTGATGCTGAACTGGGTGCCGCTGGTACCATCACCAGGGCTGACCGACACCTGCGACGACGGGGGCGGCGGGGGCGGAGGCGGCTGAGCAGTGGCCGTGGGCTGGCTCGGCGGCGGCGGCGGTGGCACGGGGGTCACCGCGCCGGGCGGCGGCGGGGGCGGCGGCTGCGGTCCCACGCGGAAGTAGATGATCGATTGGTGATTGCTGGTCAACCCCTGGAACGTGACCGCCCACACGCCGCTGATATAGCCCGTACTGTTCAGCGGGATGGCGTTGGCGTTCCCCGTCGCGTCGGCGTGGAGCGCCAGGTTGAACGAAGGGGTGGTGACAATGAAGTTGGGATCGGTGACCCACGCGCTGATCTGCTCACCCGGCAGGAAGCCGAAGATGTTCATCGTGAACGTCGTCCCGGCGAGGCCGATCAGCGGTGTAACCTGGCCGCCCTGGCTGGGCGGCACCACCGGGTTCAGCGTGGGCGTTGGGCCGGGCGGCTGGGTGGCTGTGGGCGGCACGGCGGTCGGGGGCACCCGCGTGGCGGTGGGCGGCACGGCGACGGTCGGGGCGAGCGGCAGCCCGGTCCCGTAGAGCCACTGGTAATAGTGCGCCCCGGCGTTGGTCATCTGCACCTGCCAGTCGGCGCTGTAGCTGGGGATATAGGTCAGGGCGCGCCGCTGGAACAACTGAACCAGCACATCGGTCGTTTTGCCCGCGACCTTGACCGTCACCCAGTACGGCTCCGCCACCGGATAACCGATGGTGAAGATCCAGTTGGTGAGCGGGCGAGCCTGCGTGGTCGCCCCGTTCTCGAAGACCGGCCCGCCGCTGTTGATATAGTCCCAGAAGGCGGCGGGGATGTTGTGGCCGTAGACATCGTTATAGGCCACAAAGGCGGTTTTGGCGTCGGCGGTGTGCCTGGTGTTGCTGCCCACCGTGCCGTTGCGGGCCAGGCTCCCGGTGGCCGGGTTGCCCAGGTTCTTGGCGGCACGGTGCGAGCCGTTGTCCGACATCACGCTGCGGAAGCTGGTATAGGTCGGCGCGGTGGTGTCGTTATCGTCCCCGGCGACCACGATGTTGCAGTCGGGGCGGACGGCGTATTCCTGCTCGCCCACCTGTGCTCGCGCCCGCACCATATCAATGGTCAGCAGCCCGGTGGTGACGAAGAAGGGCGAGGTACGGTCGCCCATCGGGTTGCTGATCTCCATGCGCGCCTTGTCGAAATACTGCACCAGGCGGATGCCGCCCGGGGCCTGCAACCAGGGTTCCTGGCGCGACAGGCCGGGACGCGGTCCCCAGTACCACGAGCGGGCAACGACATTCAGGGAGACCAGTTGGTCGGTGCGCGCCCACAGCGTCTGGAACGCCGGGTCGGCAAACCCGCCGGCCTGCGCCTGTGCCACCCGTGGCCCCACCGCCACAAACACCCCCAGCAACACCCCCAGCGCGGCCAGGAAGGTGCCAACGCGAGTTGCAGATCGCCTCATCACTCAATGCTCCTTTTCTGGGGCCGCCTGGCCCCACCACGCAGCCTCCGCACCGATATTCCTAGTGTTATGTCAATAATAGCACACCTCTCCCCTTGATGCAATAGGGGGCCAGTGGTCGGTGGTCGGTGGTCAGTGGTCAGTGGTCGGTGGTCAGTGGTCGGTGGTCGGTGGTCGGTGGTCGGTGGTCGGTAGCTCGCTGTTAGAATATGTAATGAGAGTGAGGAGTTGTGCGTTATGAATAAGAGAGCTACGTTATTGAGATAGTAGTTCAAAATGCTTGTCACCAAACGGCAGCGTGCTGCGCCTAATATAGCAGGGGAAAGATCAAACCAACAGTGCAAACCCGCCGTTAGCTGTATAGATGATAGACGATGGTTGATGGTTGATGGTTGATGGTTGATGAATGACGGACAATAGACGACGGACAAACAATCTATTACGGACCACTGACCACCGACCACCGACCACTGACCACCAACCACCGACCACTCGCCGCACGCTTGCGATTCTTCGTGGATTTATAGTACAATACATGGGCCTATACGTTGTGCGGCAGGCTAGAACCTATGCGCGCCGTCAACGAGGCCACCAGAATTTGCCCCCTATGCGCCCCTCGTGATGGAGAGGCGGGCGCAGGGGCACCGGCGTCGGGACCGCCCGCCCGGGCCGTTGCCATGCAGGCTAGCTGCCTTACAGGAGCCATTGTTGAAGACACAACGCCCACCCACGGGCCGCCAGGCCGGATCGTCGGAAACTTCCGTCCGGCGGCCCCCGGCCCCCACCTCTCCCCCAGCGGAAACGCCGGTGCGCCGCACGCGCGTCGCTCCGGTCGAACCCGCCGCCGCCGTGGTCGCCCCCCCGTTGCGCGGTCAGGCGATCCGCCGCCGCGACAGCGCGGAAGCAGCCCCCCCGGTGACCAGCCGCAGGCTTGGTGCTCCCCGTTCATGGCTGACGGTGGAGACCGGCCTCTACCTGCTGTTCTTTGTGTCGGTGGTCGTCAGCCGCTTCTGGGAGGTGGGCGTCAAAGCGCTGCACCACGACGAAAGCCTCCACTCGGTCTATTCCAACCACTATTACCTGGGGGCCGGGTATGTCCACAGCCCCATGATGCATGGGCCGCTGCAATTCCACTATATCGACTTCTTCTATACCCTCTTCGGGGCCACGAACGACACGGCGCGCTACGCGTCGGTGGTCTGCGGCATCTTCGTGGCAATGTCGCCGTTCTTCTTGCGGCGGCAACTGGGCCGTTGGCCCGCCCTGATCGCCACCTTCCTCTTCCTCATCTCGCCCAGCATCATGTACTTCAGCCGCATGGCCCGCGAAGACTCGATTGTGGCCTTCACCGAGGCGCTGCTGGTCGTCGGGCTGTGGCGCTTCATCTCCGAACACCGCCCGCGCGATTTCTATATCGCCTGCGCCGGGTTCGCGCTGATGTTCACGATCAAAGAGACGGCCTATATTATCGCGGCGATCTTCGGCGTCTTCCTGCTGGGACTGTTTGCCTGGCAGATGGGTCGCTGGCTGTTCGCCACCTTGATCGCCTATGGGGCGGCAGCCGGAGCCGCCGCGCTGCTGATCATGAAGGCCAGCAAGGTCGCCTTCCCCAGCATCGCCAATCAGGACCCCACCGCCAGTGACATCAAGAACTTCATCGGGTTGGAGGGCGGGAATGGCCTGATCCAGCACCCGATGATCCAGATCGAAGCCTTACTGTTTGTCTTCTTCCTCGCCGTGTGGGGCTTCCTGCTCTGGGACCAGAGCCGCCGGGTGCGCCGCGCCGCCCTGGCCGAAGCGGTGGAAGTCCCCACCGTCGCGCCGCGCCGCCGCCGCCGGGTCACTGCCCCGGCAGAGGGCGTGCAGACGCAAATGCTGACCGAACCGCTCCCGCCTGTTGAGGGAGAAGAAGGGGCCGCGCTCCTGGACACGGAGGCGAACGGCGCAACGAGCAACGGTCACAGCAACGGGGCCGAAACCTACACCAATGGCGGCAACGGCAACGGCACCGCCTACGAAGAACTGCCCCCGGTGGTGGTCGCGCCCACCCCCCGCGATCCGGGCCTGCTGCTGCGCTACGAACCAGGGTCGCTCCCCTACGCGACGGGCACCCTCTTGCGTGAGCCGACTACCCTATGGATCGGACTGGCGATCGGCCTCGGCATCTATGTCGCCTTCTATACCAGCCTGTTCAGCAACCTGCCCGGCCTGTTGACCGGCCTCTTCGGCTCGGTTGGCTACTGGATCGCGCAGCAAGAAGTCCGCCGGGGCGGGCAGCCCTGGTATTATTACCTGCTGATCGTCCCGCTGTATGAGCCGCTGGTGGTTATCTTCAGCCTGCTCAGCACCCTCTTCTTCGCTGTGAAAGGCGTGGCGGCGCTGGTCAAGCGCGTGCGCTGGGGCGCGGAGCCGGACGACCGGCCTCTGGTGCCCGGCGCGTCCGCCGGCTGGAACGTGGGCCGCCAGATCAACTTCGCCTCGATGAGCAGCTTCCTGCCCGCCTTCATGATCTTCTGGACCGTGGGGGTCTGGGGCGCGTACACCTACGCCGGGGAGAAAATGCCCTGGCTGATGATCCATATCGTGCAGCCGAGCGTGCTGCTGGCGGCGCTCTTTATCGGCGGGGCCATCGCCGCCATTGGCGCGGCCCGGCAACAGCGCATCGCGGAAGCCGCCGGAGACGAAGAGGATGTACCGCGCACCAGCGGCCCGCGCCGCGCCGGGCGGGTGGTGCAGTACACACCGGGCGGCTATCCCTGGGAGTCGTGGTCGCGGCCCGGCTCGTGGGTGCCTGCGCTCACCTTCGTCAGCCTCTTTGTGATGATCTGTATCGTCTGGGCCATGAACATCGACTGGCAGGTTGGGCGCAACCTGGCGGGGACCAGCCTCACCGAGTCCGACCGCTACAAGATGTGGGGCTTCATGATGATCCTCTTCCCCGGCCTGCTGATCGTGCTGGTCGCCGGCTTCATGCTGTGGGTGGGGGGACGCCGGGTGGCGCGCTGGGCGGTGGTCGCCGGAGTGGCGATCTTGAGCATCTACGAAATCCGCTCGGCCATCCAGTTGAGCTACTACAACCCCGACGTGCCGACCGAACTGGCCGTCTACGTGCAAAGCACCCCCGATGTGACCCGCACCGCCTACGCGGTTGACGGCCTGTCGGTGATGCTCACCGGCAAGAAGGATATGGGGGTCATGTATGACAGCCTCGCCTCCTGGCCGTGGGAATGGTACCTGCGTGATTTCAAGAATGATCGCTTTAAGGGTGATCCGGGACCGGCCACGACGGTGACCACCGATGCAGCGCAGATCGGCACCAACCCGCATGTCCCCGCCGCCAACGGCTCCGGCACCCTGGTGCTGACCGAGCAGGGCATGGAAGACATGAAGGTGCTGATCCTCGACGCCGAAAAGTGGTACGACCCGACCGATAAGAAGGCGTTGCTGGAAGCTGCTGGCTATGAAGGCACCAAGTACCCCATGCGCTGGTGGTTCCCCGAAGAGACGTATAAAGACGATGTGAACAACCTGAACCAGGGCCTCATCCCCTCGCGCTGGGACAAAGTGACCAAAGACGCGAACGGCCAGGATGTCCGCACGAAAGATGTCATCGGCCAGATGATGGGGCTGTTCGACACGATCCGCTACACGTTGACCACGCCGATTGAGCAGGGGCGGCTCTGGAAGTATCTCATGTACCGCGAACCCTATGCTCCGTTGGGTTCCACCAACATGTCGGTGTGGGTCCGCAACGATGTCGCCCCGCTGTACCACGGCCTCCAGGAGCTTAAGGGCGTACCTGATTACGATGCTATGTCTCGGTGACGAGTGGTCAGTGGTCAGTAGTCAGTGGTCAGTTACGAGATTTCTGACTACTAACCACTAACCACCCGCCACTGACCACTCGTTACCAACCACTCGCCATTCGCAACGCGGCTCGCACGCGCTATTCGTCGTAAGGAGAGATTAAGTTTGGAAGCAACGGCACCCCGGCGCGGCACTCCCGCCGCCCGGTCCACCACATTCCTCGACCAGGCGGTTGACCTCTCGCGGGTCAACTGGGAAATGATCGCCTATGTGGTCCTGTTTGTCATCCTGGTGGGCACCCGGTTCTGGGATCTGGGCGCACGCGCCCTGCACCACGACGAGTCGATCCACGCCTACTACTCCTATTTGCAGTTCCAGGGTAGCCCGTGGCAGTACCAACCGGCGTATCATGGCCCGTTCCTCTACAATGTCGTCGCGCTGGGCTATGCGCTGTTCGGCGCGACCGATGCAACGGTTCGGGTCATGCCCGCCATCTTCGGCACGATCCTGGTCGGGCTGTGCCTGTTCCTGCGCCCCTACCTGGGGCGGCTGGGCACGCTGACGGCGGCGGTGCTGGTCATCTTCTCCCCGTCGATCATGTACTACTCGCGCTCGCTGCGGCATGACATTTTCGCCACGGTGGGCACGATGCTGCTGTTTGTGGCGCTCCTGGGCTTCCTGCGCACCCACCGCGCCCCCTGGATCTATCTGGGTGCCCTGGGTACGGCCATCGCCTACACCAGCCACGAATTCTCCTTCATCAACTTCTTCATCTTCCTCTCCTTCCTGATCGTCGCCTGGGCCTGGCTGCGCTTCATCGGTGCGCCGGGCGACCGCGACCGGGCCATGCTGGTCAACCCGATCAGCGAAGCGGTGCAGGCATTGATCGGTCCACAACGCTGGGCCTTGGCCGGGGGGATCGGGCTGTTCCTGACGATCTATGTGCTGCTGTTCAGCAACATGCTGACCTATCCGCAGGGCATCGGGGACGGCCTCTTCGCCGGGATCGGCTACTGGTTCGGCCAGCACGGCGTGGCGCGGGGCAACCAACCGCTCTACTACTACGCGCTCTTGCTGATGCCGATCTATGAACTGCTGGCCTATG
>JBBSAN010000047.1:0-16650 GCA_038252265.1 Chloroflexia bacterium | reverse complement strand
GACTGGCCCCACCTGAGGGCCAAACCGGGCGCTGCAACGGGAACGGGTCCCCACTTCACTGCGCGCTGAGGCGTGCAAGTGCGGTGCGCGATCCCCTTTCACCAAAAGTGACGAAGAGCCAGATTCCTGGGATCATTATACCAGGCATTAGAAGAAGAAATTGAAGTCGTGCTCAAAGAGCAACAGTGGGATACCGCTACCTAATTCAGGTACGACAGATCTCCACCGACAGCGCCAGTCCTATCCTAGCACAAATCATCCTCGTCTTCGTCGTCCAGGTCCGTGCCTTCGTGGCCCAGGGCGGGCAGGCCCAGGCGGTGGCGCAGATCGGCCAGGTAGGCGCGGGCCATGACGGGGTCGGATTCGGGGGGTGCCCAGGGGGCGAAGCGCTTGTCGGTGGCGGCATCGTAGGGACCGGCTTTCACCTCGAACAGCACCGTCCCCGATTCCAGCGCCAGCAGGGTATGCCATGCCAGCGGCGGGATCTCCACCCCCAGCACCGGCCCGCCCGCCGCCACGGTGGTCGATTCCACGATCTCCCCCGCCGCGTCGAAGCGCACGACCACTGCCCGCCCGCGCAGGCAGACGAAGATCTCGGCCTTATCGGGATCGCGGTGCTGGTGGGGCTGGGCATAGCTCCCCGGCTCCACCGCGTTGACCATGCGCTGCACCACCTCCGGCAACTCATGGAAGCGCAGAATGTGCCGCTGCCGGGGCGATTGCTGCGCCGCCGCCGTCGCCGTGTCGAGCAGCAGCCAATCCACCAGGCGCAGGCTCAGCGCGTCGTCACTGCTCCCAGAGGGAACCCGATTATCCATACCACTCCTGCTGGGGGATGGGGGATAGGGGTTGGGGGTTGGTATTTTCGGGCCTAACCCCCAACCCCTATCCCCCATCCCCTTTACCGTACCGGCTTGCCGATCACAATGATCCGGTGCGTGTACTGCACATAGGGCCAGCAACTGATCAGCGTCACCCGCTCGTCGGTCGTCGGGTCCATATAATGGGCGTTGGCGAGCCGCAACTGCTCCGACATGTTCTTTTCGGGGAGCAGATCGATTTCGCTGACCTTATAATTGTGGGCCACGTTATCGCTGGTGTAGATGGTGAAGGTGTCGCCTGCCTTGAGATTTTCCAGGTAGCGGAAGACCTCGCCGCGATAGTTGTTATGCCCGGCAAAGACCGAGTTGCCCACCTGCCCCGGCTGCACCGTGCCATACAGCCAGCCCACGGCAAAATCGGCCACTTCCCACACCCCGCTCTGGACATAGACCGGGTTGATCTTCGAGTCCACCTTCGCCTTGGGCACCACGATCCGGGTTGCGGTGATCGGGGCGGTGAGGTTGCCGGGGTGTTGCCCGCCGTAGCGCCAGTCGTAATAATGGCGGCCCACGTTGCCCATCTCGACCTGCCACCCGGCGGCGTTGCTGGGAGTGTAGCTCAGCACCCGGCGCTCGAACGCCTGCACCAACACGTCCTGGTCCTTGCCCGCGATACGTGCCTTCACCCAGTACGGCTCGGTGATCGGGTAGCCCAGGGCATAGACCCAATCAATCAACGGGCCGTCGCCCAGGAACTTGCCGCTCAGGATCGGACCTTTGGCGTGCATGAAGTTCCAGAACACATCGGGGATGTTGTGCCCCGTTTCCGGCACATAGGTGCCCAGGCGCAGGGCCGCGCCCGCGCCCAATTTGGCGTTGGTGCCTACGGTGCCGTCCACGCTGAGCGTCGCCGTGCTCTGCTGGCCGACCTTGTTCGGTGCCCGGTTCACCGGCCCACCGAGCGTGGCGAAGCGCCCCATGATGGCATAGGTGGGGGCCGGTTGCCCGGCCACGATATCGCCGACCACCGGCACGGTAGACGGAGGGTAGACCTCGACCTGCCCCGGATCGGGGCCGATCTGGAGTTGCCCGCTCATCAGCTCTTTGACCAGCAGGCCGTTGGTCACGTACCAGGGGCTGGTCGCGCTGGCCCCCGGCACGGTGATCTCCATGCGGCTCTTGTCGTAGTATTCGACCATCCGCTGCCCGCCGGGGCTACCGGCGAACGATTCCATCACCCGTGCAAACGGAGCTTCGCCCCAGAACCAGGTGCGCGCCACATTATGCGCGCGCACCAACTGGTCGGTGCGCTCCCAGACTTTGGTGAAGGCCGCGTTCACGGGCACCGGCTCTGCCGCCTGGGCCGGAGTGGAGGGGAACGTCAGGCTGGTAATTAATAACAGGCTGATCAGCAGGAGGGGGGGCAGCCGTCGCAGCATTCGCGGAAGACCTTTCTATAGGGAGCGCGGGGGTAGGATCGGATAGCAATGTACGGGTGTATTATAGCAAGCGCATCCGGCCAACGCAAGCGATCTTAGTCACCACAGAGAACACCGAGATCGCCTGACTCTGTGGTGCTTCGTCTTATTTGCCGAAGAAGGCGCTGATGTCGAACAGGAACGACCGGCGCGCCCCGCACCCGGCGCATTGGGCCTGCAAGCCGTCGAACGGGCGGCCCTCGTTGAACAACAACGTTTGCTGAGGCACGGTATAGGCCCCGCCACAGGCCGGGCAGGGATGTTCCTGCACATAGGCGTACTCTTCTGCGATGCTCTGGACCACCACTGGCCCCACCGGGGGCTGCTCCGGCGCGTCGGCGGAGGGTGGGGGTTGCGGGGGGTGCGTCATCGGGTCGCTCCTTTCACCGGGCCTCATTGTGTCCATGATACCAGAGCAGGGGGCAGCACGGCAAGGAGTGGGAACAGTTAAAACTGCTGCAAAGTCGTTAGGAGAGCTTTGCAGAATTCGCCGACTGGCCCGAGTTGACATGGAATGGGTGGGCGGGCATACTTTGCTGGGCCGCGATCCCCGCAACCACCGGGGTTTCGGGCTGTAGACCCCTTCTACACGCCCCGCAGCGGCCCGATCCGGGGCTATTTAAGGGAAGACCACCGGCGGTGCACCCCCCGCGCCCGGTGCGGCCCGCCCCGTCGCCGCGCAAAATCCCCCCAAAATCGCTGCGGGGCCGCATACCCCCTATTCTGCAAAGCTCTCTTAAAGTAGGTCGCACTTGCCAAGATGCGGAAACGGTTAAACGGATTCGACGACGAACAGGAGAGAATCCGTTTAACCGTTTTCGCATCCGTTGCCAGCAATCCGTTGACGGGACGTTCGTTGACCGCGCGTGCTATAATGCGGGGACTGCCAAACTTGTATAAAGGACCGAATTCATGCCCTCCTCGAAACGCCGCAAGCGCCCCGCCTCCACCCGCCCGACCAACGGTCGTACTGACCTTCCTGCTGAGTCATCCGCCGAATCCCTTGCCGCCGCGACCAGCTCGGCCCCGGCAGCCACCCAGCCGAAGATCCGCAGCCCGCGCCAGATCCTGCTGCGGCGCGTCTTGATCGTGGCCGGGGCGGTCTTGCTCTTGCTGTTTGCCGGGGTGGCGGCCTATCTCTACTTCCTGGTCCAGCGGGCGCAGCGGACGATCAACGGCACGGCGACCTTGCCCGGCCTGAGCGCTTCGGTCACGGTGGTCCGCGACACCAGCGGCATCCCGCACATCACCGCCAGCACAATGAAAGACCTCTACATGGCCCAGGGCTATGTCCACGCCCAGGATCGGCTGTTCCAGATGGACTTTTCGCGGCGGCTGGCGAGTGGGCGACTGTCGGAGGTGGCGGGGGCGGCCACGGTCCCCACCGACGCGTCGTATCGCACGCTGGGCCTGCGCCGCGCTGCCGAGGCCGAACTGGCGGTCCTGCAACCCGACGTGCGCGAGGCGCTGGACGCCTACGCTGCCGGGATAAACGCCTTCATTGACAGCCACAAAGACGCGCTGCCGCTCGAATACACCGTCATCGGGGCGACCCCGGAGCACTGGTCGGCGGTGGATACCCTCACCTTTGGCAAACTGATGGCCTGGTACCTGGGCAGCGGCAATCTGGGCGACGAACTGGTGATGTCCGACCTGCTGGAGAAAGTGGGGGCGGACAAGACGACGCAACTCATGCCGACCTATCCCCAGGACCAGCCGACCATTGTGCAGGGGTCGGCGCTGCCCGGCAACCCGGCGGGCAGCCTCCTGGGAGCCTCGCCGCTGCTGGCCCAACTGGCGGGCTACCTGGGCCAACAAGGCGTCGGCAGCAACAACTGGGTGGTAGACGGTACCCGCTCGGCCACCGGCAAACCCTTGCTGGCGAACGATCCGCACCTGGGCGTGCAGAACCCCTCGTTCTGGTACATCAACCACCTGCGCCTGGCCGACGGCTCGTTCGATGTGGCGGGCACGTCGTTTGCCGGGTCGCCGGGGGTGGTCATCGGCCACAACAAAGACATTTCCTGGGGCGTAACCAACCTCAATCCCGATGTGCAGGACCTGTTCGTGGAAACGCTCGACCCCGGCGCGCACCCCGGCCAATACCAGTACAAGGGCGCGTGGCAGCCGCTCACCTTCATCACCGAGACGATCAAAGTCAAAGACGAGGCCGATGTGCCGGTGACGATCACCAGCACGATTCACGGCCCGCTGGTAGACGCGGTGATCCCGGCGATCACGAAGCCGACGGCGCTGCAATGGACCGCCAACGGGCCGGACGGCCTGGTCCCCGCGCTGATCCATCTCCAGACGGCGCATGACTGGGCGAGCTTCCGCGCCGCCCTCTCCACCTGGGACGCGCCGGGCCAGAACTTTGTCTACGCCGACACGAAGGGCAACATCGGCTACCAGGCGACCGGCAAGATCCCGATCCGCAAAGCGGGCACCGGGGCTGCCCCGGTGGACGGGGCCAGCGGCGACTATGACTGGACCGGCACCATCCCCTTCGAGGAACTGCCCAGCGTCTATAACCCGCCGGACCACTATATCGTCACCGCCAACAACCGTGTGGTCGGGGATACCTACCCGTACCTGATCACCACGCTCTGGTCGCCCGGCTACCGCGCCGAGCGCATCACCGAGTTGATCACGCAAACGGCGAAGCTGAGCGTGGATGATTTCAAGCGCATCCAATTTGACACGGTCAGCCACTATGGCAAGAATGTCGCCGCTTATTACGCCGCGATCACGACCACCGGCACGACGACCCCGACCACGCCCATGTTGCCCACGCTGATCCGCAGCTTCACCGGCTGGGATGGCAACCTGACCGCCGACAGCACCACCGCCGCCGTCTATGAAGTGGCCTTCAACCACCTGATGAGCAGTACGCTGACGAGCGCCATCGGCGGCACGCTGGCCGGGGAGTACCTGGACAACACGGCAGGCGAGGCATCGCTGTTCATGACCAGCATCCTGAAGGACGCGAACAGCCCCTGGTGGGATGATCCGCTGACCAGCGAACATGAGACCCGCGACACCGCGCTCCTGAACAGCCTCACCGCTGCCGTGTCGGACCTCACCAACCAGCAGGGGGACGATCCCACCGCCTGGCAGTGGGGCAAGATCCACCAGATCTATTTTGCCCATCCGCTGGGTGGCGTACCCCCGCTGGACTCGGTCTTCAATATCGGGCCGTTCGCCACCGGGGGCGATGGGACGACGGTGAACACCGGCTATTTTTCCAACACCTTCGGCTACTATCAGGTCAATCACCCGTCCACGCGCCAGATCACCGAAGTGGGTAATTGGGACACCATGCAGGTGATCATCGCGCCGGGGCAATCGGGCCAGCCATTCAGCAAGCACTGGGGCGATCTCACCCAGGACTGGCTGGCAGGCAAGTACCGCACCCTGCCGGTGGAGACCAACAGCATCCAGTTCGCCTCCGAAGGCACTCTGACCTTGCAACCGTGATGCGCTCTGCACAGGGTACGCCCCATCCGTTGGCTTGCGAATCCTGTCATCCTGAGCGCAGCGAAGGATCTTCTTGGTGGTCTATAATCGTTGGGGACCAGCCGGGATCTTCCCCGACAATCTGGGCACCCCGACAAGATCCTTCGCTGCGCTCAGGATGACAGGGTGGGGTGGGCGAGAGCTACCCATCATGCCGACCACACCAACCGCCGATTACACCAAAGACCTCCAACCCCTGCTGAACCAGGCGCTTGCTGAGGGCGGCGGGGACGCGACCGCCCTGGCGCACTATCTGGCCGAGCGGAGCGGGTTGCCGGGGCCACGGATGAACCTGGCGCTGGTGGCGGCCTTTGCCGATGCCGTGGGTGAGGTCGTGACCCGGCCCGACCCGCCGGTGGACCGGCTAGAGGCATTGCTGGACGGCTGGGTCGCACTATCGCCCCAGGACGCACCGACCAACGACCCCCGCGAGATCTGGCCGGGGGCGGCGGTGCTGGCCTACGGGCAGGTGGCCGCCCGGCGGCCCGACTGGTGGGGCGACGAGATCGCCAAGCTGCACCGTGCCGCTACTGACCCCCGCTGGCGGGTGCGCGAACTGGTCGCCACGGCCTTGCAGCGGATGCTGGCCGCCGACTGGCCGCGCACCCTGGCCGCGCTCCAGGGCTGGCTGACCGAGGCCGACCCGCTGGTGATCCGCGCAGCGGTGGCAGCGGTGGCCGAGCCGCCTCTGCTCCACGAGGCCGGGCGCGGGGCCGATGCGCTGGCGATCCAGGCGGGGGCGCTCGACTGGCTGGCGCGTCTCTCGCCAGCAGAACGGCGCAGCGAGGGGGTGCGGACTCTCCGCCAGGCGCTGGGCTTCACCGTCAGCGTGGCCGTGGCGGCGGCACCGGAGGCGGGCTTCGCCCTGCTGGATCAGTGGGCGGCGTCCTCCGATCCCGACGGGCAATGGGTTGTGCGCGAGAATCTGAAGAAAGCGCGCCTGAGACGCTGGCCGGATCGGGTCGCGGCAGTGGGGGGGCGGCTGGGACGTTAGTTCAGGGGGAGAGGCGTTCGCGCCGCCAGGAGTCGTCGAGTTGGCGGGTGTAGCGCAGGCGGTCGTGGAGGCGGTTGAGCCGCCCCTGCCAGAATTCGATGGTGGTGGGGCTGACACGGAAGCCGCCCCAGAAGGGCGGACGGGGTACCGCACCCTCGGCGTATTGCGCTTCTAATTCCGCCAGCCGCGCTTCAAGCACAGCCCGGTCGGGGATGACCCGGCTTTGCGCCGAGGCCCAGGCCCCCAGGCGGCTGCCCAGCGGGCGGCTGGCGAAATAGGCGTCCGACTCTTCCGCTGGTACCGGGGCGACCGCGCCCTCGATCCGTACCTGCCGCTCCAGTTCGGGCCAGTAAAAGATCAGCGCCGCCCACGGATTGGCGGCCAGTTCGCCCCCTTTGCGGCTGTCATAGTTCGTATAGAAAACGAACCCCCGCGCATCAAACCCTTTCAGCAAGACCATGCGCGCCGCCGGGTGACCATCCGCCGTCGCCGTCGCCAGGGTCATCGCCGTCGGCTCTAGCTGCGATACCGCCACGATCTCGGCAAACCACTGCTCAAACTGCGCGAACGGCTCCTCTGCCGCCTCCGCCTCGCTCAACCCCCGCAGCCGGTACTCCTTGCGTAAGGCGGCGATGACCTGGGAATCTTGCATGGGACTCCTTTGCGTGAAACGGGACGAGTGGTTAGTGGTTAGTGGTTAGTGGTTAGAATGACAACAATACGCAATACGCGTCACGCGTCACGCGTCACGCATCACGCATCACGTTTCACTTCACAATATCCAGTGGACGGTCGCTGGGCTGCAAGTCGGGCTTGCCGAGTTGGGCGGGGGGGAGCGGCGGGCCGACCCCGACCCCTGCCGGGGGGGCGAGGGCCGAGGGCGGCACGATGGATTGTTCCCCGCCCGGCGGCGTCCAGGTCCATTCCAGGCCGCCCGGCCCTTGCTCCACATGAAGCGTGACCGTGACCGGATGCGGCCCGGCCTGGAGTTCCACCGCACCCGCCAGCGGCTCGTCCTGGGCTTTGTCGGTCTGGAACACCGGCTTGTCATCCAGCTTGAGGACGGTCGCCCCCTGGGTGAACAGGGTCATCGAGTAGACCCCCGTCGCCGGGGCCAGCAGGGTGCCGGTCCAGGTCACGTCATAAGGCTTGCCGTCGGAGTGGACATCGTCGGAGAGGCAGCAGGTCGCCAACGTGGTGTCCAGGCGGTGCTGCTCCGCCCGGTCGGGATCGGACAGGTGGACCAGGCCATATAATCCGCCCGGCGCGTCCTGGTGAGGCTGGAGTTGCCCGATGGACACCGGTTGCCAGTCGGGCGCAGGCGCAAGTTGATCCGGGTCGTGCTTGCCTTCGGGTGCCCATTGGAAGAGCGCAGGCTGCCCCGCCGCCGCCACGATGCCCTCGTAGACGACCTGATGATAGCCCCGCGCCAGGCTCACGGTCGTGTTCAGCGCGGGGATGCCGGGGGCCACCGTCAGGAGCGGCTGCCCGTCGATCAGCAGCCGGGCGGGGCCGGGGCCGACCTGGAAGCTGTAGTTCCAATACTGCGGCACCTGCAACGTGGCCGTCCAGCGCATGGCGCTCGGATAGGTGGACACCCCCGGCAGGGGCACCCCTAACCCCGCTACAGGGGTCGTCGCGCCGTCCACCGTCACCAACGCCCCTTGCTGCGCGGCCCAGGCCATCTGCGGCACCCGGTAGATCGAGAACATCAGCCCCTCGGTGGGGTGATTGTACGGCGTGAGTTCCCCGCCGGGGTAAAGCGTGGTCAGATAGGGTAGATAGTAGCTTTGCCGGGGAAAGAGCAAGAAGGCCAGGTTGCGGTCGGCGGGGATCGGCAGCGGCAGGCTGCTGCCGGGCGACTCGACCCCGCCGCGCGGGGTGTTGGGGGCCAGCAGGCGCACCCAGCCCGAGTTGACCATGTGATACTGGCGGCCCACACTGAGCACCAGGGTGTCGCTACTCTGGTCGTTCACTGCCCAGCCGAGATAGCTGGGTTGCGGCCAGCGGTCGGTGGCGGCATAGTCCACGAAGTAGGACCGCCCCTGCGCCACCATCATCACCCCGATCGCCAGCAGGGCCAGCCCGGTCGCTGCCCAACCGATGGCTGGTCGCACCCGCCTGCCCAGCCGGGACAATAGCGGGAGCGCGGCCTCCACCCGCCCGATCAGGCTGTCGAGCACCAGCGCCGGGAAGAGGGCCAGCACCGGCACGGCGGTCGCCATACGCTGCACGTTCGGCGTTTCGACCGTCACGATCACGCCGCTGAAGCCGACCCAGAACCAGAGGGCCAGCATGACATAGCGCGGGTCGCGCCAGCGGGTGCTGGTCCAGCCCACGCCGAGCAGGATCAGCACCGCCAGCCAGCCCGAGGTGATCGGCCTGTCGCTCGGCCAGAAGCCGCCGTCGTCGTGGAACTGGTTGAACACACCGAACGAGTGGATCAACTGCGCGCCCATCATCTGGACGGTGTTCCACTCGCGGTGGTAATAGGAGAGGCGCGTCGGGTTGTCGTTGGTGAAGACCGAGGTTTCGTTGGCGCGCAGGGTGAAAGTCTGGAACGCCGCCGGGGTCTCGGTCACATGGGCCAGGTACGGCCCCATGACGAGGAGCGCCGCCACCGCCGCCAGCACCACCCCGCGCAGGATGCTCAACCGCCGCCCGCCCAGACCATGCACGAACAGGTAGGCGCACCACAGCGCGGCCAGCACGGCCCACAACCGCCCGCTGGGGTAGAAGTAGAGCGACAGCCCGCCGGTCAGGCCCGCACCGATCCACGCCCAGGAGCGCCCGGTGCGCGCCGCTTCGAGGAACAGGGCCGCACTGAGCGCCCACAGGGCGGCGGTTGGCCCCGCCTCGCTCGTCTCGCGGGAGAACTGGAGCGCCACGGCCAGCAGCGATAGCAGCCCCCCGGCCATCAGCCCGACCCGCCAGCCGAAATGCCGTGCCCCGATCCAGGTGATGGCGGCGACCGCGATGATCCCGGCCAGCGCACCCAGCACCCGCGCCCCGACAAAGCTCACCCCGGCGATCTTCATCACCCCGGCCAGCACCCAGAAATAGAACATGCTGATGAAGTACCAGCCATAATCGAAAATGCTCTGGGTGTTGTCGCCCCGGAGGATCGTGATCGCCGTCGCGCCCCGGTCGCCCTCGTCGGCGTTGATGCCGAACGGCACCTTGTCGAGCAGGAGCAGGCGCGCCCCCACGGTCAGCGCCAGTAGCGCGAGGACGACGACTGCCAACAGAATCCGCCCCTGGCGTGTCTGCGGCCACACATGTTCGCCCCAGCGCGGTGCCCAACCCTGTTGCCGCCCGACCAGCAGCCCGGTCCCTGCAATCGCTACGATGCTCGCCAGCCACCACCTGGGCGCTGCCGGGTCGTCCAGTTTCTGGCGCACCAGCCCTGCTGTCAGCAGCCCCAGCACCACCGCGACCAGCGTCCCGCCGCCTGCCAGCAGCCACACGCGCCGCCGCCGCTCTGGGGCCGGGCGATCCTCGGGTGCGCCCCGGAACCAGGCGGCGAAGCCTCGCCCTGCCGGGGCCGTCCCGCCCGCTGCCGGGAGATCCAGGGGGCGGGGCACCAGCAGCCAGGCGCTGGCCGCGAACACCGCGATCCCCAGCAAGTAGAGCACCGCGCTCACCTCGGTCGTGTTGCCCGACTCCACAATCGCCTCGCCCCACCCCGCCAGCGCGAGGCCCACAATACCTCCCAGCAGCGGCAGGAGACGCGTTGCGAGTTGCGAGTTGCGAGTTGCGCGTACGGGCGGTGCAGGAGGCGCGGCCTGGGTTGCGACGAGGGGTTCGGCTTCGGTGGCGGCGCTAGGTGAGACCTGCGACGTTGGAGGGTGATCGACAATCAGCGGCGCGGGAATCGGTTCCGCTTCTTCCACCGGCGCAGTCGCAGGGAGCGCATCCGTACTTGCCAACCGCTCCCCTCGCTCCGCTTGGGCGGGGAGAGGGGCCGGGGGTGAGGGGTGTTCGAGCACTCCTGCTGCCGGGGCTGCCGGGGGACGGGGCGGACGAGGCCGGGTCGGAACCGCCGGAGTCGCTGCGACCGGCCCTGGCTCAGTGGGAGCGGGAACCTCGGCCTCCGGTGCGGGTGCAGGGGCCACCACCGGCGGGGTGGGGGCAGGCTTCGCCCCGGACCGGGCAGCGCGGGCCGGTAGGGTACTCAACGGGCGGGGCGCGGGCCGCGGGGCGGGGGGACGGGGCGCGTCCGACGAAGGACCGTCGTCGCGGGTGGGCATGGGGCTGGCTCCTGCGGCTGCGATTCGCGGTGGGCCAAATCCCACCGCCAGATGCTCTGCCCCGATTCTATCATTTCTACTAGGGCGCTGTCAAATATTGCCTGCTGGTCCGGCAGCCTGGGCGAGCAGCCGGTTCATAGCAACGCCGGTGATGAGACCGATCGTAGCCCCCACCACTGTTACGAGCATAGCAGCTATAATGAGCGCAGGCGCATCGGAAGGTATCGCGGCTAGCAGCAGGCCCACCGCACCGGCGATTCCTACGGCCCCGGCCCCGGCGCTTATGCCGATCCACCATGCCGCTTGACGCGGCTGCTTTACCGCTAACGCCTGGCCTAACCCGATGGCCGCTCCGCTGATCGCTCCTATTATTTCCAGCACAAGAAAGGGATTGGATACATTATTCGGGTTCGGGAAAATGTGAAAGACCAAGCTCAAAAACCAGAAGACCCCGCCTCCAAGCGCCCAGCCCAGCACAGATCCCCGTCGCCAAAAGCGTGTCCACGGCCCCCTCGGCGGCATGACGAGCCGTTGGAGCACGCCGACGACCGTCCCCCCTAATGCACCGCATATGGCCCCAACAAGCGCGTAAACCAGAGCTGCCAGCCCGTAGTCATACACATCTGCCAGGGCTAACACCATCTGCGGAAAAAAGTAGACGAAGGGCACGCCCAGGATGGTAAATCCGGCCCACAGCGCCAGGGCAATCCCACCCAGCGGTTTAACCGACTCAGTTGGCATAGTATGAAGCATGATATTCTCCCTTGCTTATGGAACGCCCCAGCCTGTGCAAGAGTTACAACACAGCGAAAAGGGCTGACTCTCAGTGCCAGCCCCTTTCGCCGTTTCGTCCGCTTCGTTTCGTGCGTTTCGTCGTTTCGTGTCTTCGTGGTTCAACCGCCCTGTTATCGCCCGGTCACCACGAAGCGCCCGCCGTCGCTGCGCCCGAACACGTCGGGGGAGTAGCTCAGGTGGGCCTGGGCGGGCAGCACGCTGTAGGTGCCGGGGGTGGTGGCGCGGGCCAGGTAGCTGTAGGTGTAGACTCCGGCGGGCAGGTAGCTGGCGAACAGCGCCGTGCGGTCGTCGCGCATCTCCACGTTGTCGAAGTACGTTGGCTCATAGTCGCTGCCATATTCGCTCGGCTTCTGGTTGGCGGCGCGTTGGACCGCTTGCTCGTTCAGACTGGTCGTGGCGAGTGAGCCGTTGATCGCTTCCAGTCCGGCGGGTAGGGGGTCCTCCACCACCAGATAGTAGGCATCGGCGGGGGCGATCACCGTCAGCCGCACCTGCACCAAGTCGCCCGCGCCCGCCCCGGTGAGCAGGGTCGGCGGGACCGCGCCTGTGCCGGTGCCCGGCTTGAGGTACTCGCGGATCACCGACAGCCCCTCGCTGCGCGCCTGGATGCCCTCGTCAGGCTGGTAGTAGCGCAGGCTCATGTTGTAGTACAGCTTGCCGTTCGCGCCACTGCGCTGGATGTTCACCATGTTGGGGGTGTTGATCAGCAGGTCGCGGATCTCTTTTTGCAGCGTTATTGTGTCGGTCAGGTTGGTCTTATTCGCCGTGCCCGTTTGCCAGGACTGGCCGTTCAGGGTGACGTTCCAGGTGTAGTCGGGGGTTAGTTCGCCGCTGGCGGTCAGGTAGTGGGCCAGGGCCACCAGCACCTGGGCCGTCTCCTGCGTGGTCGCCCAGTGCCCCTCGCGCCGCGCCGTCATCAGCCAGCGCACCGCCTTCGGGATCAACGGGTCGTCCTTGTTCGCGGTGATCAGCGCGTCGAGGACCAGCGCCGTGGTCCGGGTGTTGGTGCTCATGCTGACCCAGTCTTCGGGGTTGCGGGTGGCCGGTTCTTCCCAGTGGGCGTCGGTGCTGGTCTGTTGCGCGGCAGCAGTGATCGTGTCGAGCAGGCGTTTGGCGTCGTCCGCTGCCCCCAACTTCTGGAAGGCCAGGGCAAGATAGGTCTGCCCGTAGCGGCTCAGGTTCACCGTGCGGGCGGCCAGGGCGCGAGTCAGGGCCAGGTCGCCGCCGCCACTGTCGGCCAGGACGTAGAGGACATAGGCCCGTGTGTTCAGCGTGTCGCCCAGGTTGCTGGCCCAGGAGGGTTGGTCGCCGCCCTTCCCATTCTGGGTGCCATTCAGCCAGTCGGTCAGGAAGCCTTTGGCCGACTCGATGGCGCGGTCGCTGACCGGGTAGCCCGCCGCCTGTGCCGCGCTCATCGCCTGCAAGCCATAGGCAGTGAGCCAGGGCACCGCCGGGCTGCTCTCGTACCAGCCCAGGCCGCCGTCATAGCCCTGCTGGCTGTAGAGCCGTTGCAAGCCGCTGCTGACCAGGCCCGGCAGATCCTTGCTGAACGGGGTGGTGAGGCCCGCCGCCTTGTACGCCTTGTCGAGCACCAGCAAGGGATAGAAGCGGCTGATCGTCTCCTCGGCACTCTCATACGGCCAGGCGGTGACATAGCTCACGGCGGCTCCGGTCGTGGCCGCCAGCGACGGTGACACCTGGATCTGGAGGCTGCCGATCAGCGGGTCCACGCCGTGGGGCACGAAGACCTGCTCCTGCACCGGGCTGTCGCCGGTCACTTCGCCGCTCGTGGCGACCGCTTCGGGCACCAGGAACGGCTGGACGGGCAGGGTTACTTCCACGCTGTCGCTCGGCGGGGTCGGGTTCGTGCCGCCGGGCGAGCCGATGGCGCGGGCGGTCATCTGGAAGGTCACGCGGCTGGTGTTGCTTACCGCCACGCTCCAATGGAACGTCGCGTCGCCCCCTGCCGGAATGTCCAACCGCTGCATCGTGGCGGGGCCGCCATCCACGAACAGCGCGTTCGACACGGCCAGGGTCGCCTCCACCGTGTACGGTTGGGCAGTGTAGTTGTGGACAATCGCCCCCGGCTCCACCTTATCGCCCGCCATCACAAAGCGCGGGGTCAACGGCTGCACGAGCAGGTCCTTGCTGACTATGATCTCGTTGGTGGCGGTGCCGACCTGGGTATCAGCAGTCAGGCCCAGCGCCGTCGCCCGCCAGGTGGTCAGGTTGTCGGGCAGCGGCACGGCGACCTGGGCGGTCCCGTTCGCGTCGGTGGTCACGTTGGCTTTCCAGTAGGCTGTATCGCGGAAGACCGAGCGGGTGAAGTCACCCCCGCCGCCGCCGCTGGCCCCCGGCCCGCCGCTGCCGCCCTTGCTGCCCGGCCCGCCTTCCGCCGGTTGGAGCAGGCTGTTCAGCGCCAGCAAGGAGGTCGCGGTCTGGAACGATAGCTCGCGGTTGCCGTAGAACGTCTCCAGCGGGTCGGGCGTCTGATCCGCTACCAGCGAATAGAGCGCCTTGTCTACTACCGCCAGCGACACCTCGGCGGCGACCGGCTTCCCGGCAGCGTCGCGGGTCGTCACGGTGTAGGTCACCGTGTCGCGAGGGTGGAGCTTGTCGGCGTTGGGCTGGATCGTGATCTGCAAGGCTTTGGACGCCGTGTCCACCGCCAGTGGCACATAACCCTGGCGGAAGGCCGGTTGCCCGCCGCGATTGGTGTCTGCCGGGGCGACCACGCTCAGGCCGATATAGACGTTGGGCAGGTAGTCGGCGGGGATGGGCACCTCGATGACCGGGCTGCCGCCTTTGAGTTGGACCACCCGGTGCTCACGCAGCCGCCCGCGCTCGACGGTCAGCAGCCCGACCGCGTCGGTAAACGGCGAGGTGACCAGGATCCGTGCCGTGTCGCCCGGCTGATAGGTCTTCTTGTCGGCCACCATCTCGATCAGCGAATCATTCTTCTGCCGCCAGCTAATCGTGTCGCCCGCGTTGGCGGCATCGCTGACCCAGGTGTAAGTCGCGCTGGTGATCGTGTTGCCCCGGTTGTCACGGGCGCTGGCGGCCATGCGGTACTCGCCCGCCTCTTTGGGTGTGAACGCGGCCTGTGTCCGGCCCTGGGCGTCGGTGGTCACGCTGGCCGTGCCAGCGGGCGTGTCCTTCGGCTTCCACTGTGTGGAGACAATGCCCGAATCGTCCGGCTCGTCCACCTGCTCCCACTCGCGCTTGAAGAACGAGAGTTGCACTGGGGCGTCCGCGTGGCGCGTGCCGTCGGGGTTCACCGTCTGCACTCGCACGGTCAACGGCGCGCCCGCGCTGTTGACATAGCTGTCGGGGCGTAGGCCGACGTAGAACTCGCCTTTGTGGACGATGACCTGCGTGTTGCCGCTGACTTCCTGGTTGCTGGTGTCCATCACCGCCGCTTCCAGCGTCCATTGCTGGCTCACCGGCGCGTCGTTGATGTGAGTCGGCAGCGTCCACTGCACTTTGCCTGTCGCGTCGGTGGTGGCAGTGACCTCGCTTTGCTTCTCGCCGTTGTAGCTGTCGAACCGGCTGGAAAGTGCCTCGTTGTCCTGGAAATCATAGGCGGGCGCGTCTTTCTCGTCGGGGGCCGACCAGTTGAACTGGTAGTCGCTGCTGTAGACCCGCTCGGTCACCGCTGCCCCGGCCACCGGCCCGCCGAAAAAGTAGCTGGCCTGGGCCGTGGCCTGGATCGAATCGCCGTTGATCACGCCGGGCTGCGTGGCGGTGACATCCACCAGATACTCCGGCTTGCGATATTCCTGCACGCTGAAGGCGGCATGAAGATAGATGTTCTCGGTGCTGGTGTTGATCGAATACTCGCCCAGTGGCGCGGCGGTCCCCAGCGTGTATTCGCCGCTGAACGTGCCGAACGGGTCCAGCGCCAGCGTCTGGCTATAGACCTGGTTGCCGTCCCGGTCGTTGATGACGATGCTGACCTGTTTGTCCGTTGGCAGGCTGTAGCGTCCGTCATCGTCGGCGCGCAGCAGCCCCTTGAAGTAGACCGTCTGACCGGGACGGTAAAGAGGCCGATCGGTGTAGATCGCGCCCTGGGTGTCGCCGCTCAGGCCATAGGTCGGGAAATCGTAGTTATAAGTGCTGATGCCGTTGTTCCAGCCCGATGTGACCAGGGCCACATCGCCGCCGTCTTCCATCAGTGCCAGCGGGGGGTTGCTCTGGTCATCCGCCAACGCTCCCGCTATCTGCGTCATGCCGTCTGCGCCGGTCGTTCCCGTGCCGAGCACCTGGCCGTCCGACCCGATCGCCTGGATGCGCCGCCCGCTCACCGGCTGCCCGGTGCCCTCGTCTACCGCCCAGACCCAGTATTCTTTGGCGCTGGTCTTGAGCGTCAACGCCGTGCGCCCCACCACCAGCACGGTGCGTGACGCGCCGCCCTCCGGCGATGTCACTTCGGCCAGGTAGAAGCCGGACGGCAGCCGGTCCGACGCGCCGTCAAGCGAGAGGGTGGGGCGCAAGCCCTGGCGGCGGTTGGGCGTGCGGTCCACAGGCAGGTCCCAGGTCCGCACCGCCTGACCGCTTGGCGTGAAGATTTGCCGTCCCTGGTCGTCCGCATTGAGATAGCTCAAGGCTTCGCCGCTGTTCAGCCGGTAGAGGGCCATGCTGACCCGGCTGACGTTAACCACATCGAGGTAGACCCGCGTCGGCGCGCCCGCATAGAAAGTGCTGATCCCGTTCTGGTCCAGCAGATAGGCGAACGGCTTGAGCGGCGGGGTCTGGAAGTGGAGGGACATCCCCGGCACCACCGCCCCGGTGATGTC
>JBBSAN010000046.1:0-17037 GCA_038252265.1 Chloroflexia bacterium | reverse complement strand
GCGTTTTTGTTTTGTTTAAACTGAGGCACACAACATCACCCACAATGCTTCCCAACACGCATCCCTCATCACGCATCACTTTCCCCTCAACACACAACTCGCAACTCGCAACTCGCAACGCGTATGCACATCACCTTTGTCACCACCACCGGCATCACCACCGGCTTCCGTCACTGGCCGGAGGCGGTGCAGGCGCGTGCGCTGGTACGCCAGGGGCACGCGGTTAGCGCGGTGACGTACTACGAAGCCGGGTCGGCGCTGATCGGGCAGGCCAAGGAGGAGATCGACGGGGTGCGGGTGCGGCGTGTGCCGTTCGACCGGCTCTGGCGCGCCCCGCAACTGGCCCCCGCGCTGGCCGGGGCGCGGCCCCAGGTGGTCCACCTCTGGCACCTGCGCAATGCGCTCAATGGCGGGGCGGCCCGCTGGGCCAGGCAGCACCATGTTCCGCTGGTCTTCACCGTCGTCGGCCCGTTCCACGACCCCTATCTGGTGGATGACCGCGAACGGCCCTACGCCGGGGCGGTCCACTACGACCGCCTGATCACCACCCCCGCCGCCCTGCTGCGGGCACTGCTGCGCGAACGCCGCCCCCAGCGCGTGTGGCAAAACTACCAGATGCACGCCCCTTTGCTCCAGGCCGACCGGGTGATCGCCCTGTCCGACCACGAAGTGGGGATACTGGGCCAGATGGGGGTCGCACCAGCGCATATTCGGCGCATCCCGCTCTGGGTGGACGCCGACTATATCCGCGCCATCCCCGCTGCTCCCACGTCGGATGAGCCGCCCGACCCGGTCTTGCCGGTGCCGCCCGATGCGCCGCTGGTCCTGTTCATCGGCCAGCTCAAGATCCGTAAAGGCTATGATCTGCTGGCCGAGGCGATGCCCCGCGTGCTGGCGGCCTGCCCTCAGGCGCGCTTCATCTTTGCCGGGCAGAA
Organism: Chloroflexia bacterium; assembly: GCA_038252265.1. Lineage (GTDB taxonomy): Bacteria > Chloroflexota > Chloroflexia > QHBQ01 > JAICKM01 > JBBSAN01. The sequence continues at coordinate 16,102 of JBBSAN010000046.1, read as the reverse complement.
CCCCAAAGAGGCCCAGGAACTGGAAGCGATTTGCGCGGCCAACGGCAGCCGGGACGCGCTGGTCTTGCTGGGACCGATCAGCGAGGGGGCCAAAGTGCGGCTCCTGCGCCGGGCCGCCTGCCTGGTCTACCCCACGCGCTACGAATCATTCGGCCTGCCCCCGCTGGAAGCAATGATCGCGGGCTGCCCTGTCGTCTCCACCGACATCCCGGTGGTGCGCGAGATGATCCGGGCGGGGGAGAACGGGCTGCTGGCCCCACCCGAAGATCCGCCCGGCCTGGCCGCGGCGATCCTGGCCCTGCTCCAGCAACCCGACCTGCGCGCCCGCCTGATCGCCGGGGGCCTGGAGGTGGCCGCCACCCGTTATGCCGAAGCCCCGCTGGTCGCCGCCATCGAAGCGGTCTACCGCGAACTGCTCTGAGCGAAAGGATCCCGTTGCGAATCAGCTACCTGATCGGCTCCTACAGCACCGACCTGATGGGCAACATCCATCACGAAGAAGTGATTCACGCCCTGCAAGCAGAGGGAGTGGAGGTGGAGGTGTTGACCGTGGTGGCCGAGCGGGGGGCACCGGCCCTGGCCCGCACCGTGATCCATGACGTGCCGGTCTGGCAGATCAACGCCCTGGCCGAGCGCGGGCCGGTCGCCACCCTCCGCCGCCGGATCAGCGTCCGGCTGCTCCACTACGAACACTTCCTCACCCTGGTCGCGGCGGCGCGGCGTTTTTATGCCCAGGAACACTACGACCTGATCCACGCCGAGGCGGCGTACCCGTTCGGCGCGGCGGCGCTGCTGGCCGTGCGCGGGCGGCGGCTGCCGGTGGTGGTCAATATCCAGGGGGCGGACGTGATCGCCATCCCGGCGCAGGACTACGGCTTCCGCCGCTTCCCGCTGCCCCGGCGGCTGGTGGGCGACACCCTGCGCCGGGCGGCCATTGTGCGGGTCATCTCGCCCCACCTGGCGGGCTACGTCACCGCGCTGGGAGCCGACGCCGGGCGGGTGATCACGGTGCCCCGCGCCATCGAGACACTGGCCTATCCCCCCGCCGACACGCCGCTGCCCGCCTATAAAGCGCAGGCGCGGGCGGAGTTGCTGGCGCGGTACGATCTGGATGTGGCGGAAGAGGTCGGGCGGGGCTGGGTGATGTTTGTCGGGCGGCTGCATCCGTTTAAGGGGCTGGAGTATCTGGTCGAGGCGCTGCCCGCGCTGAACGCGGCGCTGCCGGTCCCGCCCCGGTTGTGGCTGTGCGGCCCGGCGCGGGGCACCGAGCACTACGGAGACTTCGCCGCCTACCTGCGGAAGCGGGCCGATGCGCTGGGGGTGGGGGCGCAGGTGACCTTTACCGGGCAGTTGCCGCGCCCCGACGTGCGCGCCCACCTCGCCGCCGCCGATGTGGTCTGCATCCCCTCGGTGGTCGAAGCGATGAACCGGGTGACGCTGGAAGCGACCGTCGTCGGCACCCCCGTCGTCGTCAGCGAGTCCACCGGCATCGCCGCCTACCTGGCTCCCCTCGGTGCCTGCGTGGCCGTGCCGCCCCGCTCGCCCGCCGCCCTGGTCGCCGCGATCGGTGACCTCCTGCGCGACCCGACCCACCATGCGGGGGTCGCCGGGGCGGCCCTCCAGGCCGCCACGCAGTTCCGTACTCCCCTCGTCGCCGCCGCGATGCTCAAGGTCTATGCCGCCGCGCTGGCGCAACGGGAAACGTGACGAGTGGTTGGTGGTTGGTGGTTGGTGGTTAGAATGACGCAATACGCAGTACAAGATAACTATCACGCATCACGCATCACGCATCACGTTTCACACCCCTTGCAGGCGCTTGATTTGCTCTTCACAGACCTGGCGGATCAGCGCGGGAGGCATTCCGCCGATGGTCTGGTCGGCGGGGTGGTCGCGCAGGGCCGAGAGGGTGCTCTTGTACTCGCGCACCGCCTTGGCGCGGGCACCCTGGGTGCGGTATAGCCCGGCCAGATAAAAATGCGCGGGCACCGACTCGCTGTTGATGTAACTGGCCTTTTTGAAGTGGTTAATGGCCTCGTCGAATTGATCCTGATGGCGATAGAGCAGACCGAGCAACAGGTGGGCCTCTTCGCACAGCGCGTCGAGGTTCAGCGCCCGGCGACACTCCACCATCGCCCGATCGATCTCCCCCTGGTTGGCGTGGATCTGGGCAATACCGACCAGCGCCCCGACCGCGCCGGGGTACTGGGCCAGCGCGCTCTCAAAGGCCGCGCGGGCGTCCTCATACCGCCCGGCCTCCAGGAATTCCAGGCCCCGCCGGGTCTGCTCTTGCGCGGTGGCGACCCCGGCGGGGTTGCGGGCCACTGCCGCCCCTACATTCGTGGACAGCGGGACCGCCCCCTGGACAACACGCGGCACCGGGGGCGGTGGGGCCTTCGCCCGCACGGGGGGGCGGATCGGGGGGGTCGCCGGGGGCGGCGCGGCAGCGGGGCGCGGCGGCGGGCGGGCCGGGAGGGGTACCCGGTCGGGGGCGGGGGGCGGCGCGGGGGGATGCTCCGTCGTTGGTCGCTGGTAGAAGAAGGTGCCGGGCGTCGTCCGCAACGTGAAGGCCGCCGATAGCTGCCACAAAGTTTCGGAATACCCTAGAAACAGGTAACCCCCTGGGCGCAGGCAATGATAGAATTCGTCTGCCGCCTGCCGGTTGATCACCGCGTTAAAGTAGATCAACACATTCTCGCACAGCAGCAAATCCACCTGACCCAGGGCGCGGCGATCATAGGGGAAGTCGGCCAGGTTATGGGGCCGGAAGGTGACCAGCTTGCGGACCTCCTCCACGACCTGGAACAGGGCTTTACCCTGGCGGGCCGCAGGCCGGGCCGGGTCCACCACAGGCAGGGGGGCCGTACCCCGGCGCGGGGGCGCGCTCCGCGCCGGGGCGGGTTTATCGTTGAGCGGGGTGAACCAGCGGGCCATCTGCTCCGGCGTGACATAGCGCAGGGCATCCTGGCTATAGATCCCCTGGCGGGCCATGTCGAGCACCTGCTCGCTGATGTCGGTGGCGAGGATCTCGATGGTCCATCCGGCCAGGGCCGGGTGTTCCAGGCAGGCGATCGCCAGGGAATACGGCTCTTCACCGGTCGCGCAGCCCGCGCTCCAGATGTGCAGGATGCGGCGGCGCGGACCAAGCCGGGGTTGTTGGGCCAGATCGGGGAGCGCAATCATATTGATGGCGCTGAAATGCTCTTTGTTGCGGAAGAAGCTCGTCTCGTGGATGACGACGCGCTCGATCAGCCGCTGTAACTCGGCTTTGCCCTGCACGGGATCGAGCAGCCGTTCGAGGTAGGCTTGCACATCGGGGGCATGGCACGCCTGGGCACGATCCCGAATGTGGCTTTGCAGGGTCGATCGTTTAGAAGGATCGAAGTGCAACCCGGCCCTCTCTAGCAGGAGCGTACTAAATTTTGCAAATTGGTCATCAGTCAGCGTGTATGTTGCCATTGTTTCTCTGGCTAGGCGCTTACCGGCGGCAAATGCAGCAGCTTAGGGAGCTAGCCCGGCGACTAATTGTTCCAGGCGCGGGGCAATATGATCCAGCGGGAGCACTTCATCGATGACCCCCAGCGCGATAGCGGCTCGTGGCATCCCGAAGATGATCGAGGTTTGCTCATCCTGCGCAATGGTGTAGCCCCCTGCCAGCCGCATCGCTTTCATTCCTTCGGCCCCGTCGCGCCCCATCCCGGTCAGGATCACGCCGATAGCCCGCGCATCATAGACGGCGGCGGTCGACTCCATCAGCACATCGGCGGCGGGACAGATGCCGTTGGGCGCGCCTGCGGCCAGGTGGACCCGGCCATCGTTGCCCAGCATCAGGTGGTGCCCATCGGGGGCCAGGAGCACGCTACCGGGATGGGGCTTATCCCCGTCGGCGGCACATGCCACCGGGCGCCGGCATTCCCGCGCCAGCCATTCGGCCAACCCCTGGGTGAACCCGGCAGCGATGTGCTGGACAATGACAATGGGCAGGGGGAACGCCGGTGGTAAGGCGCGTAGCAGGGTCAGTAGCGCCTGGGGACCGCCAGTGGATGAGGCGATGGTCAGCACCCGGTAGCGGTTAGTGCCCGGTTGGCCGGGCGCGTGCGGGGGCAGGCTGAACGTGGGCGCGATGCCGGATCGCGCCGGGGGCACCAGGACACCGCTCCGCCGGGGCGGCGACTCGCCCGGCGGATTGCGCCGGGTCGTTGCGGGTTCTTCCGGGGCGGCCACGGGTCGCACGATCGGCTGGCCGATCGCCGTCCGCATCGAATAGCCCAGGGGCACCTCGGCGGGCGTGGGCGGCGGCGCGCTGGGGCTGCCCGGCTCGCGCCTGGGGGCCGGAACCGGCGCAGGCACCGGCGCGAGGATCGGGGGAGGGGGGGTGCCGCGTCCGGGGCGGCGGCCTCGCAGGTGGGTGACGACGCGCACCCGCGCCAGCAATTTGACTTTGCGAATGAGTTCCCGCGATTGGCGTTCCCAGGTCGCCTCGTCCAGGTGTGACGGCTTTTCCATGATGTCGAGCGCGCCTGCCGCCAGCATGGTCAGGCTGATGTCGATGTCCGAGCGGGCCAGGGAGGTCGTAATTACCAGGATGGGCGTGGGGTGGTAGGCCATGATCTGTTCTACCGTGGCAAACCCGTCCATCTGGGGCATCCACACATCCATGGTGATCAGGTTGGGCTTGAGGCGCGGGGCCATCTCGACCGCCTCCACCCCGTCGCGGGCTACCCCGAGCACGCGGATGTCTGGATCGCTTTCGAGAATGCTGGTGAGGAGTTCTGCCGCAATGGCCGAGTCCTCAACGATGAGCACACCAATCATAGGAGGCTGCTGGACTGTGGGTTTTGGATGCTGGATTTTGGATGAGGCCCTATTCAATCCAACATCGCTCATCTAAAATCCAACCGCGTCAATTGCGATTGTCCTCAAGACCGCGCAGGCGGAAGACGAGGCGCACGCGGTAGGGGAGATCGAGCAGGTCGAATTCCTTGACCAGATAGTCGTCGGCCCCGGCGCGGAACCCGGCCAGCTTCTCTTTGATGTTGCCCCGCGAGCTGAGCATGACAATCGGCAGGGACTGCGTGGCCGGATCTTCACGCAACCGGCGGCACACCTCAAAGCCGTCAATGCCCGGCATGTAGACATCGAGGATCATCAGATCCGGGGGGGCGATCTGCACCTTTTCCAGGGCTTCTTCGCCGCTGTAGGCCACGCTGACATCGTAGTTGCTGGCCTCTAGCTTGGCTTTGACGGCCTCGGCCACCAGGGCGCTGTCATCGACCACCAGGATCTTGCGCCGGGTGATCACACTCTGTCGTTGTTCCTGCATCATAGCGTACCTGCTCCTCGGGCGAACGGGGCGGCCCGTTCGCTGGTTTAGTGAATGAGTAGCTCGATGGTTTCCAGCAGCCGGCTTTGCTCGAACTGCCCCTTGGTAATATAAGCCTGGGCACCGACTTCAATTCCCCGGCGCTTGTAGGCATCACTGGCAAGCGACGAAACGATAATGACGGGTAGTTGGCGCAGCCGGTCGTCCGTATGGTGCTTGACCCGTTGGGTTAATTCTAACCCATCCATATGAGGCATTTCAATATCGGCGATCATCATATCAAAGCGACCGGGGTCCTTCTCCAGGCGTCCCAATGCTTCGTGCCCATCCATCGCGATCTCAACCAGATAACCGGCATTCTCCAGAATACTTTTTTCCAGTTCGCGGGTGGTGATCGAGTCGTCCACCACCAGGATGCGGTGCAAATGCAGCGGGGCGGTGGTGCGCCAGGCCCGGCTCAGCAAGCCCTGATTGCTCCGGGCACGCGCTTCGCCGATCAGGCTGGGCACGTCAAGAATGATCACGATCTGCCCGTTGCCCAGCATCGTCGCCCCCACCTGGGTTGGCACGCTGGCTAACAACGGCCCCAGGCTCTTTACCACTATAACACGCTCGTCAATTAACTCGTCCACCAGGAAGCACATCTGGCGGTCGCTCTCGCCGACGACAATGCCGGGGAGCTTGTTCGCCAGGCTGATGCCGGAACTCCATTCATTGTTGCCGCCGCTAGTATCCATCTGCGTATGCACCGGGCTGACCCGTTGCAGGTCGAGCAGTTCTTCCAGCCGCACCAGGGGCATGGTCCGTTCGCGCAGCCGCACGACTTCGCGGCCTTCCAGCGTGAACAGGTCATCGGCGCTGATATAGTCCATCATCTCCAGGGTATGGCTGGGCAGCACAAAAATCTGATTGGCGACCCGCACCAGCAAGCCCTGCGTGGTCGCCAGCGTCAACGGCACCTTCAGGCTGACGATTGTGCCGCGCCCGGCCACCGAACTGACCTGCACCGTCCCATTAAGGTGTTCCAGGGTGCTCTTCACAATATCCATGCCAACGCCGCGCCCCGACACATCGGTGATGATGTGCGCCGTGGTGAAGCCGGGCTGGTAGATCCATTGCAAGACCTCGTCGTCATTCAGTTTATCGGCGGCAGCCTGGGTCAGGAAGCCCTTTTGCACGGCGGTGCGCCGCACGATCTGCGGATCGATGCCCGCCCCATCGTCGCTGACTTCAATGCCCACCTGACCGCCCTGCTGGAAGGCGCGGATGCCCACCCGGCCCGCCGGGGCTTTGCCCGCCCCCGCCCGCTGGGCCGGTGACTCGATCCCGTGATCGACCGCGTTCCGCAGCAGGTGGACCAACGGCTCGTAGAGGGCTTCGAGGATCTTCTTGTCCAGTTCGGTATCCCCGCCCTGGGTCACCAGCTCCACTTGCTTCCCGCTGTCGCGGGCCATATCGCGCACAGCGCGGGGAAACGCGTTGAATAGGCTCTCGACCGGCAACATCCGCACGCTGAGAACCGTGTCCTCCAGTTCGTCGGCGACGTTGTTGACATGGCTGGCATAGGCCTGGAAGTCGCGTAACGTCGTGGTGGTGATCTGGTCCAGGTCTTGATCCATTTCCTGCAAGCGGCTCATGACCGATTCGAGATCCTGCTGGCTCAGGGTATCCCAGCCCCGGCTGATCGACTCGTTGAGGGCACCGAGGGTGCGGCCCATCGCCCGGCTCATCTCCAGGATCGCCTGAAGCCGTTCGACAATCGCTTCATTTTGCATTTTGCTGATGACCATCTCGCCGGAGAGATTCATCAGCGTGTCCAGCTTTTGCACCTGCACCCGCACGGTGTCTTCCAGGAATCCGCCGGTGCTGCCGCCCCCCGCCGTCGCCGGGGGGGGGGTCGGGGTGAGTTCCATCCCCGGCTCGGCGGAGGTATGGCCGTTTTCATGGCCGTTCTTCCCCGGTGGGGGTTCGCCCTGGGGCGGGGCGGGCAACGAGGCAGGGGCGGGGGTGCCGTCGGCCCCCGGCGGCACCAGGGCGTGGAGCCGCACGACGAGATCGTCTTGCTCGCTGGCGGTGACCGTACTGCCCCCGCCGGGATGGACCTGGGTGCGGGTGAGTGCCTCCACGGCGTCAATCGCCTCGATCAGCACATCGGTGATATCGGGGGTCAGCACCAGGTCGCCATCGCGCATGGCCGCCAGGACCGACTCCATCTCGTGGGTGATCCGGCTGATGTCGGCAAAGCCCATCATCTTGGCCGCGCCCTTGATCGTGTGGGCCGCGCGGAATACGTCCTTCAGCACTTGCGTGTCGTGCGGACTCTGTTCTAGCACCACAACCCCCTGCGACAACCGCAGGAGGTGGGTATCTACTTCTTCGCGAAACTGGCCGAGCAAACCCAGCCGGGTTGCATCCATCCTCTTACCTATCCAGGATCCGCAAGCACGCTGCGGATCTTTGCTACAGACATTCTCTGTCGGTCCCTATGGTTACTGGCCCATCGTCAGCGGGCTGCAATCCATCAGCAAGAGCAGGGCCGCCGCTTCGGCAGCCGCCCGGCGGTCGGTCTCCCCACCTGCTGCGCTCTGGGCCAGCGCCAGATCGCTCATATACAGGCCACCCCACACCAGCGGGGGCGAGAGCTGGCGGCGCAGCCACTCGGGCAGCGGGTGGATGCGCTCTAACGGGCACATCCCGATCTCGGTCACGTCGTCTACGCTCAACATTATCTGCTGCCCACCGCCACCCTGGAGCACCAGCAAATAGGGCCGTATCGTGGTAACCAGGCCCATCTTCCAGGGCGACAGCAGCCCCAGGACTCCGGCCAGATCGTAGATCGGCAGCCAGCGGTCTTCATACAGCCCTTCACCAATGGCGCGCCGGGGCGCGGGCTGCGGTGCCGGGCGCACGGTCATGCTCTGCTGGCGAAGCAGCGCGCAGACCTGGCTGACCAGCAGCCCAAAGCTATGGCGCTGGGTGCCCTCCTGAAGGCGCACCACCAGCAATTCGATGGAGCGGCTGCTTGTCCCGGTAGCGGGGGCCGAGGTCTGCATGGCGATCATGCACCCTCTCCACTGGCGACCGGTCGCGGCAGCGGGCCACTCCGGCGATCCGCGTGCCCGCTTTCGTTCCGATCCGCCGAACCGGGGCCGGTGTACGACGGGGGATCCGGCGTGATCTTGAAGCCCTGTGAGGCGCTACGTAGCTCGTGCGCGATGCCGCTCAGCTCGTTGGCGGCGCTCGATGCTTCCTGGCTGCTCATGGCTGCTTGCCGCGTTACATCGGCCACCTCACGCATGGTGGCGACCACCTGCTCGCTGGCGGTGCGTTGCTGCTGCGTCGCCAGGCTGATCGCGTTCGCCAGTTGCGCGGTGCGCTCGACCATGCTGATGATGTCGTCGTTGGCATCGCCGCTCTGGTGGGCCAGGTTCACGCCCCGGTCGGTCTCTTTTAACCCTTCCTCGGTCGCCATCACCGCCGCGCTGGTTGCCGACTGGATCTGGGCGATAATGGTGCGGACCTCTTTGGTGGCGGCCACGCTGCGCTGGGCCAGCTTCTTCACTTCCGCCGCCACCACGCCGAAGCGCTGGCCGTATTCCCCGGCGTCGGCGCTCTCCACGGCGGCGTTGAGGGCCAGAATGTGGGTCTGGGCGGCGATGGTGTTGATCAGGTCGATCACTTCGCTGATCCGCTGGCTCTGGTCCGACAGGGCCAGGATGCGGGTGGTGATGTCGTTGACGCGGGCCTTGATCATCGCCATGCCCATGATGCTGTCGCGCACCGCATCTTGCCCGCGATTGGCGCTGACCAGAGCCTGCTCGGCGGCGGCGGCCACGCTGGCGGCAGCCTCGGCGATCTGCACCGCCGTCTGGTTCAGTTCTTCGACGGTGACAGTGACTTCGGTGATCGCGGCGGCCTGTTCGCTGGAACCGCTGGCCTGCTGGGACGCTGCCGCCGAAATCTCTGCCGCCGAACTGCTGATGTGCGCCGCATCTTCCTGAATGCGGCTGATCAGCGGGCGCATGGTGTTCAGCGTGTGCTGGTATTCGGCTTCCAGGGCGGCCAGTTCGTCGCTGCTCTGGTCCTGGTCCTGGGCGCTCAGCGGCATCGCCAGCGCGCTCAGATCGCCGGTGGCCGTGCGCGCCAGATGTTCGCGCAAGCGCTGGATCGGCCACATAATGCGGCGCGTCAGAAACGCCGTGACCACCAGTGCGGCCAAAATAGCCAGCACGGTGATGAGGATAATGCGGTTGACGCCCCAAAAGGTCAGGTCGGCGGTGGCCTGGTTGATCTGCTCTGCCCGCAACTGCCAGGCCGTCGCCAGATGCTGCGCCTCCACGCGCACATTCTCCACATTTTGCCGCATCGCCCGCCACATCGTGGCCCCGGCGGCCTGATCACGGGTGGCCGTGGTATTCAGGCGATCCAGGCTCTGCAAGACAGTATCGACGTCCGTTACCACCCGATTTCGCGATTCGACATCGTTGGTGGTAACCCCGGTCAGATCCACCGTCCGTAAGCGCTCCTGGCTGTCGGTCAGCAATTTGCGGTGGCCTACGTACACGGTGGGATTGTAATGCCCATTGGGAGTGGTCAGGGCGTCGAGCACGAAGAGGAGTTCTCTTAATCCGGTATCGGTCCCGTCGGCGACACTCTGGAGGACAGTCGACTGCTGGAGCACCCGGTTCTGCCCGCTCAACTCGTTGAAGGTGAGCACGGCAGCAGCCCCGACGAACAACGCCGCGACCAACCCCGGCAACGCCACGATCAGCAGGCGGCGGAACAGGCGGCTACGGACCAGGGATGCTGGCCGGGCCGGGGCGGGGGGGTCTTCAACTGTTTGTTCAGGACGCATAAGAGCAAACCTCGATTAATTCGCCAGGAGGGAGGCTACATTGGAGAGATTGAGCAAGACCATCATCCGCTCCCCGATCTGGACCTGCCCTTCGGTGAGGGGCAGGCCGGTGCTGGTGCCTAGTGGCGGCTCGACCGATCCCCGCACCTCGTACACTTCGGTCACTCCATCCACCAGCAACCCGGCGACCACATCGCCCTGGTTGATGACCACGATCCGGGCGCGGGCCTGAGCGGCAGCAGCATTCTCGCCGGTGGGAGCCTGCCACGGCTCCATCCCCAGCACCAGCCGCAGATCGACCACCGGCAGGATCTGCCCGCGCAGGGTGGTCACGCCGAGGATGGTCGGCGGGGCACCCGGCACAAAGGTCAGCGGAATCTGCTTGGTGATCTCGCGGATGCCGCCGATCTCCAGACCGTACAACTCGGTGCCCAGCCAAAGACCCAGCACGCGGCGCGGCGGCCCTTCCACCGGGCCGCTCGCGTTTCGGCTTTGTATCAAGTTTAGTTCATTCAGCAGGTCCTGTACGCCTGGCGAATCGCTCATGAACGAGTCCTTAGTTATTATATTAGTTATTAGTTATCAGTTATTAGTTATCAGTTATCAGTTATCAGTCCTGAGTAATAGCACTGATGACTGATAACTAATAATTCGTCCACTGCCTACTGCCTACTGCTTACGTGCGGACACCGGTTGCAGGCTGGGCGCGTTTCAGGCGCTCATACTCGCGGATGTGATGCAGGCCACGCTGCGAGAGGCCGAGGCGCAGCAAGGTTGCGCCGATGTGGAAGTGGGCCATGAAGTGGTCGGGTTTGCCCAGGGCCACCCGCTCCAGCAGTTGCACGGTTTCTTCCAGCCGCCCGATCTCTTTGTAGGCGATGGCGAGGAAGTAGGCGGCATCGAGATCGTCGGGCGCGCTCTGGAGCACCGCCTCGAAATGCTCGACGGCGCGGGCATAATGCTCTTGCTTGAGATAGAGCACCCCCAGGTCATAGCGGGCCGCCTGCCACTTCACGTCCAGTTCCACCGCCCGTTGCCAGGCGACCAGGGCGCGGCGCTCGTAGCCCAGGCTGATCAGGGCGCGTCCCAGCCGGTACTGGGCTTGCGGGTCGTCGGGCAGTAGTTGCACGGCCCGCGCAAAGGCCTGCACGGCGTAGCGCACCTGCCCCAGGTCGGTGAGCACGATCCCCAGGCTGAGGAAGATCGACCCGTCGTAGGGCTGGCTCCGGGCGCAATCCATCAGCGTCTGGTAGGCCTCGCGCAGCCGTTGCAACGCCCGCAAGGCCAGGCCCAGCTTGTGCCGCGCCTGGACATAATCGGGCCGGTGCTCCAGCACCTTGGTATACTCCCCGATGGCGTGGAGCCAGTCGCGCTGGCGGGCCAGGATGTTTGCCATCAGGTAGCGGGCGCGGACTTCGCTGGGGTCGATTTCCAGCAGGGCCTGGTAGGCACGCACCGCCCCGATCATGTTGCCCCGCGCCTTCAGCTCGTCGGCCAGCCGGTAATACCAGCTCGCGTCCTGCACCGAGTTCTCGTCCAGCATCATTTCCGGGCTGGACCCGGCCACATGCACATTGAACTTGTAGCCCGGTTCGACCAGTAACGCCTCAGCGAAGCACTTGGCGGCCTGCTTCTCTTCACCGTGGGCCTGGTGAAGTAAGCCCTGGTAGTAGATCGGCTCGGCGGCGTTGGGCCGGTACTGGCGGGCCACGGTGTAGGCGATGTAGGCGTGGGCATAGTCGCCCAGTTCGTGGTAGCAGCGACCCAGCGCGAAGCGGGCCTCGTACAGATCGGGGTTGTGCCCCAGGGCCGACTTGAAGGCCGCAATCGCTTCGGGCAGCCGTCCGTGCGCACGGAAGGCCACCCCCAGGTTATAGTGCCCCTCGGCCAGCCGGTTGTCGATCTGTACGGCGTTCATATATTCGGTGAACGCGGCGCTCCACTCTTCCACATGGGCGTAACAGTTGCCCAGGTAGAGGTGGATGATCGCTCGTTCGCGGTCCCAGATCTGGGCCTGGTCGTCGCCTTCGACATAGGCGGCGATCAGGGCGGTCTTGAACTCGGCCAGGGCGGCGTCATAGCGGGCGTCGAGATAGGCCCGCATCCCGGTGGCGAAGGCCGCCCCCAGGGTGGTGCCCTGCATAAAACGCTCGGACCCGGTGAACGTATCGAGGTCCAGAATCAGGAGCCGGTCGTCCATCTTCTGACCACTGACGGTGGCTTTGACGGCGATGGTGGTGGGCGGGGCCATGCCCTGCGGCGTGGTGGTGCTCCCCACAGGCCGGATAGGGGGGGGCTGGTAGCGGGTTTGGGGCGAGGCAGGCATCATCGGAGGATGCCCCCTTTCTGCAATGCGGAATGGGGATTCCGACGCGCGTCCTGCCGCACCTGGCGATCGACGCGCCGCCCCACCGGTTCGACGGCGGGGTTTAGCATCTGCTCGCGGGCACTCGGCACTTCGCGCGCGGTGGGTGCCTGCTGGGCCAACACAGCAGAGACCGAATCGGGGACCGGGGTGGAGGCGACCGTGATCGGCTCCTCGGTGGAAAGGCGGCGGCGGCTGCCGTCGGACGGCTGCCGCTTGGGTTCAACGCGCTGGCCGTGGTGCAAGACCACGACCGTGATATCGTCGGTTTGCGGGGTGCTGCCGGTAAAGGCCTGCACATCATCAATAATACGGTGGACCAGTTCTTTGGGCGACATTTGCTGGTGCTGGCGCAGGACCTCGAACAGGCGCTCGAACGAATAGATCTCGCCCACCCCGTTCATCGCTTCTACTACGCCATCGGTGTAGAAGACGACGCTGGTGCCTGCTTCGATCACCACCTCGCGCTCGTCATACTCGGTCTCGCCATCCATGCCGAGCGGCAACCCGGCCAGCTTCAATACTTCGACATGATCATTCTGATCGTTGATCAAGACCGGGTAGTTGTGGCCCGCGTTGGAATAGTGCATCTTGCCCTCGATCGGGTCCACGAAGGCGTAGAGCAGGGTGACCATGCCGCCCTGGGGCATTTCGGTTTGCAGCGCCTGGTTCACGCGGGTCAGCGTCTCTGCCGGAAAGATGCGCCGCCGCGCTTCGATGCGGAAGATCGTCCGCACCACGGCCATTTGCAGCGCCGCCGGGATGCCTTTGCCCGAAACGTCCCCGATGGCGATCCCGCCGATGCTGTTGCCCAGCGCCGGGATATATTCGTAGAAATCGCCCCCGACCTCTTTCGCCGGCATCGACATCGCCGCGATCAACCACGGCCCGCTTTCCAGTTCGCGGGGGGCCATCAGGCTGCTCTGGATATCATGCGCCACATGCAGCTCGGCGGCATTGACCGCCTGGATCCGCTCGTAGCTGAAGATCTCGCGGGCATAATGCTGGATGAATGTCGAAAGCGAGCGGCCCAGGATGATCGCCACCGTGGCGATGGTCAGGGCCAGCAGCAGGTTTTGCTGGTCGCCGGTCACCACCGGATGGGCCAGTGGCCCCAGCAGGTTCGGCACCAGCATGACGATCCCCTGCTCCAGCAGGATGATTGCCCCGATGACCAGGCTGCCCGCGATCACCAGCCGCCCGTGCCGGTAGATACGGGCCAGTTCCACAATCACCGCCAGGAGGAAAACGTTAAAGAATTGCCCCAGGTAGAGCGAGAGCGTCAGCACGACCAGCGTATCCGCGATGGCATAGAAGAGCCAGGCGCCGCGCAAATCGCTGGTGTGCCGCCCCAGGGCGTAACCCCCCGCGGTGGCGAGCAGCAACACCACCAGCCCGACCACGACCGGCAGCACAATGGCCCCGTAGCCCAGCAGCGCCAGCACCCACGGCAGGACCAGCAGCATCCCGCCGAGCATAGTGATCCGCACCAACGCCAATTTGCGATGGTCGCCCGCTGGCGGACCATCGCCCAATGTCAGATTCGGAGTCCCCGTGGGCAAAGGGGCCAGAACACCCCCGGTGTTGGCTGCTTTGCGCTCCGATCCGTTTAAGGCCTTCATTCTACTGTGTTACTCCGCCCTGTGTCCTGCTGTGTGCCCGTCGTGCTGTGTGAGAGGGTCAATGGGCCGGAAGGGACAAGTCTTCCAGGGTGGTGACCGGCATATAGCGTAACATGTCCACCATTTCAAAGACCTTGCGGTGGTGGGCCGTTACATTGATCGCGTATAGCTTTTTGCCCTGCTTGCGCGATTCGATAACCAGCTTGAGCAGGGCCGAGATCCCGGCAGAATTGATGAACAGGACCTTGCCAAAGTCAAGCACCGTCACCTCGCGGAGCTGGCCTGCGGCCTGCTCGATCTCTTTGGCCGAGAGCGCGTCCACACTGTCGGTCAAGTTCCGCACAATTGTCAGGCCCTCGTTCTGTTCGATCATAATACTCATAGACCATGCTCCTCTGGGGTGGCGGGGGTGATGCGGGGTTCAATGGTGAGCGTTGGCAGCGCGCAGGGGCCGCGCTAGGCGATACTCGTCAACGCCTGCTGGGGCTTTGGCTCGGTGATGTTGAACCACATGGTGAACTCGGTTCGCCCTTCATCCGAGCGAAGTTCAACTTCATCGACCAGTTGTTGGATCAAGAAGATGCCCAACCCGCGCGGGCTATCCTCCAGCAGCTTCTCATCCATGGAGGGGCGGTCTACCGGGCCAAACGTCGGCATCCCGCCGCCCTGATCCACCACACGAATTGCCAACCGGTCGGCGTGCAAGAGAAAGTGCACCCCCACCTTGATGTGGTGTTGATTATGATTGCCGTGTTCAATTGCGTTGGTCACGGCTTCGCTTACCGCCAACTGGAGGTCAGCCGTTCGGTCCTCGGCAAAGCCCAGGTACCGGGCTACCACCGCTGCACTGTCGCGCACGATGCGTTCGAAAACGTGGTCCGACGGTATATTGATCTCGACATCATTCATTAATTCCATCTCCATTCGAGGCCCCTGCCTGAATTATACCCTCTCTTGTCCGAATGTCAAATAGGGCGTTGGTACCAGGACCTGTTTGACAGCGGGTCTGGGGGGTCGTATACTGAGATGCATGATGTATGACGAACCGGTGAACAGGTGGATGCAACCGCAATGAATTATCTTGAGCCGCAGGCGATCGAGGCCGAAGACGCCACAAATACCCTCTTTATTACCTGGAGTGATGGGCACATGAGCCAGCATAACTTCGAGCGCTTGCGCTGGTTATGCCCCTGTGCCGAGTGCAAAGGCGAGTGGGGGGTGCCCGGCAAGCTCCATTCTGCCGAGAGTCTGACCGCTAAACAGACGCAATTGGAGGATGTGCGCCCGGTGGGCCGTTATGCGCTGCAACCGGTCTGGGGCGACGGGCATAGCACCGGCCTCTATACCTATGAGTACCTCCGTGCCAACTGCGAATGTCCGGAACACCTGGGACAGACCCCGGCGACAAACCTCCCGCCTGCCGAAGTAACCGACTAACGTCCCCGTTATTAGCGACCAACCGCCCACAAAGAAAAGGACAGGGACAGTGAGTGTGTTCACTCCGAACGAGATAGAATACCTCGCCAGCCAGCGCCTGGGCCGGTTAGCGACCGTGGGCAAGGACGGCCACCCGCATGTGGTGCCGGTCGGCTTCCGCTACAATCCTGAGACCGACACGATCGACATCGGCGGCCACGACATCGCGGCGAGCCGGAAGTGGCGCGATGCGGCGCGGCATCCCCGCGTCGCCTTTGTGGTCGATGATGTGTTGCCGCCCTGGCAACCCCGCATGATCGAGATCCGCGCCGACGTCGCGTTGCTGGACACCGGAGGCGCGCAGATCGTGCCCCACTTTTCCCCCGAACTGATGCGGCTGCGCCCCGTTCAGATCGTCGCCTTTGGCATCGACGCGGGTGACATGTCGAACCGTAAAGTCGAGGAGTAGCCCGCCCTCCGGCCTAAATATCGTGCCCGACGAGAAAGGGGTCGCACCACTCACG
>JBBSAN010000045.1:0-17081 GCA_038252265.1 Chloroflexia bacterium | reverse complement strand
GGGGCGCGTTGCTGTAGCGCGCCCCTGGCTTAAAGATCGGGAAGACCCAACGCGTCGCTTAAGCGCAAGCGGCGCGGGGGCGCTTCTTTCAGATCCTGATCCGCGGCACGGTCGGGATCCATAGCGTGGATCCAACACGCCCCCCGAAGCCCTTCCGCCTGGCCGTCTGCGGCGATCAGATCGGGGATACTCGTGATCAGCACCGGAACGGCGGGACTCCCCGGTTTCGGTTGAATGATGAAGTGCTGCCGCCAGAGCGCGACCATCGGCAAGATTGCGTCACGGCTCCGGACCACCACCAGCAGCCGGGGGAACCGGGGGCCAAAGCGCGCTTCCCACACCGCCCGCTGCCCGATCAGCGTGTTGTAGCCCTGGATCTTTTTCTCCACCATGCTCGGATGCTGCGATCCGGTCTCGAACTCCAGCAAGAGCGTGCGGAACACCGCCGTGACGGTGGCGTCGGGCTGGACCTGGGCCTGTAAGAGGGCGGCGGTGGGCCAATCACTGGCCGCTAGCTCGGCCCGCTGCCAGGCGGGCCGAGCCGCCTCCTGGGCCAGGACCTCGGGATGCCAGGCCGGCAGACCCGCGCGGAGCACGATTTCCGCATCCGGCTGGACCACCTCCGTCCGCCGCCGGCCATAGTGGATCTGAGCCGCCAACTCGTCGCGCCACCCCACCGCCAGCGAGGGCCCCCCCGCCCCGTAACTCCGCCGCGCAAGCGCCAGGAACAACGACCAGATCTCGTTGACTCCCAGCAGATGGCCCGTCCCCTGGTGCGGGAGGGCAATTGTCGCCGGATCAAAGTGAACCTGCCGCCGGGCAAGCTGGTGGCTCACCGGCTTGCCCGGCGGCGGCAGTTCCAGGGCCCAGCGCCCATTCCAGTCCAGATGAAAGACCCAGGGGGGACAGCGGACGGCGCCAATGGCGCGGCCCATCCAGGGCGGGGTCGGATCCAACCGGGCGAGCATGCGATCCCGGTATAACTGCGGAAGCGTTTTGCGGGCGTACCTGGGCGTCCCATAGAAGCGCCGCGCCAGTTGATCGATGGTCAGATACTGACGGGCCTCGACGGCGCGCACCACTGCCAGTTCACGCTCGTCATAGCCCGCAGCCAGTAACCGCGCCCGCTCCGGGGTGGCCGGGTAGGCCGTCCACGGCACATAGCGATCATCGGGGCGCTCGCGGAGCAGCGCGCCATCGGCATCAAGAAACGGACTGGGCCGTGCCCCCTCCTGACCAAGGGCCACCGATGCACCCGGTAGGGGAATAGTCGATTCGACCGGTGTCTCTACCATCGTGTTCACATCCTCTCCGCTTCATTTAAGGGGGCGACGGCGCTCAACCAACGGGGCCCGCCGGGGCGACGCCCCGCCCCTCAGACGAGATCGTCGGCATCCAAGACGGTAACGGGAGGCCGCTCCCGGCGCAGGGGGCGGCTCCCCCGGTCGCGCAACGAGCCAGGCTCTGCCGCCGCCGGCAGGGGCGGGTCCGGCGGGATCAACGCGGCGGGCGGCGGGAGCAATTCGACTTCCCCGGATCGGTTGGTCAGAGAATCCCTTACCCTACTGGCATCACCCTCCCCGTCCAACACGGGGCCTCTGGGGATCAACCTGTCGGGTGTCCCCTCTACCATCGCGTCGCTGGCGATCATTACAGGATCGGGCACGAGGTCAGGCGGCGCTTCCAGGGCAGCGTCCTCATCAGACACGAGGGCGGGCGGCGCTTCCAGGGCAGCGTCCTCATCAGACACGAGGGCAGGCGGCGCTTCCAGGGCAGTGTCCTCCTGCTCTACCGGGCGTAGTGCCTCCAGCGGCGCGGCTGAACGGCTCACCGGAGCGTCCCGAGACGCGCGATCTCGGCCCTCCCCGCCCGCAGGGTCCGAGGCGGCCGCCGCCGCCGCCGCACCGGGTGCCGCCCAAACGACCGCGCCCGGCGGTGCTTGCGCGGCGAAGGCGGGATCGGGCGGCGGGGACAGCGCGCGGGCCGGGCTGCCTAACCGACTAGCGGAAGCGCTGGTGCCCCCCATATCGGTCAGGCCCTCTAGCTCGGGCGGCGCGTCGGAGCGGCCCACCTGCCCAGCGGGCGCGCCGACGGCCGGGCGCGCCGTTCCCGTTTCGGTGATCTGGTCGGCATCCAGGCCAATCCCGGTCCCCTCGCGTTGACCCAATACCCGCTGCACCTGGGCCCGGACCTCGCAGGCCGGGGTGCCATACTGCAAATCGGACAGCAGCTTGAGCCGAGCCCGTTTGTCCGGCACCAGTTGGGGATGCGCCAGGATCGCCGCCCGCACCTGGGCGTCATGGACGCGACGGCACGCCACGTAGACGGGCAGATCTCGCTCATCCAAGGCACCGAGAATGCGCGTAACATTGCGATCATGCTCCGCTCCATGGAGTTGGCGATACAGCCGGGTCAGGCGCGCCCGCTGCGCCGCCGGGGTTTCCTGGGCGGGACGGCGGAGATTGTCGCGGATCGCGCCCGGCACCGCCAGCGCATCGACCGGCACCGGCGGCGGGTGGAACCATTGGGCCACGGCAGGCTGCTGGCTTACCGTCGCGGGCACCTGGCCGACCGTCCCGGGATTGGCCGCCGGGCGAGCGAGCGGGAGCGGCGCGACCGTGACGGGCCCCACGCTCCCGGTCTGGCCAAAGAGCACTTGCAACATATGGAAGCGATCCAGACCCGCGAGATCTTCCGGGCGCACCGGCTCGCCCAGGAGCTTGGCGATGATCAGCGCATCTCCGCGGAGCGGAAAGAAGACCTTCGTGGCGACGTTGCCGAAGATGATGCCCAGCAACTCGCGGGGGAGTTGGTCGAGCGTCTGGTGGGCCAGGGCCATGCCCACCCCCAACCCGCGCAGCTGCGACAAGACTTTCTCAAACGCCGCCGACCCCCCCGCCATATTGACGAAATCTTGAAATTCGTCCGCAGTCACCCGGAAGAGGACGCGCTGTTCTTTGGGGATGTTGTTGCGCGAGAAGGAGGCGCGGATGATTTCGGTCAGGATCAGGGTGCCCATAAACTTCTGGACATCCCCCCCCAGCTGGTCGGGGCTGAGTTTGCAGAGGAAGATGCCCCGCGTATCCATCAAACGCCGCAAATTGACCGTCGAATGCGGTTGGGCGACCACGCCCATCACCAGGTCGTTCGCCAGGAATTGCTCGATGCGGTTCAGGGCCGTCTGCATGGACTGCAGTTGACTGTCTTTCATGCCCGGCACCTGGTTGGCCCAGAAGTCGCGGGCGATCGCGCTGAATTCGCGCACGGCCGTCGGATCGGTGGCCAGGCGCAGGGCATCGGCCAGCAGGCGCTCCCGGAAGGGGTTGCCGGTTTCTTTATCGCCTGTCTGAAACAGCAGGTACATCCAGAGAAACGAGGGCTCGGGCAGTACATCCAGGATCAGCCGCAGGCCGTGCTGCATAAAGCGCCGCATCTGAATGGCGACGGTGGAACCCGCCACCAGGCTGTCGATGATGCCCACGACCTCGGATTGGACGGCGGCGGCCCCCATCCGGCGGACGGCCTCGGCCGACATCGGGTTAAAGCCGACAATGCGCCCGCTGGCGTCGCCGGGGTCGAACCAGCAGACCTCCCCTTCCCGCTCGGGCGGGACCATCAACAGGGCGTCCATGGCATAGTCGCCCTTCGGGTCGATCACCGCCTCCCCCCGCCCGGCTTCAAAGCCCTGCTTGGTCTGCGCCTTGAGTTGCTCACTCTTCCCCGATCCGGTCCCGCCCAGGAAATACTCGTGCTGCACCACGCCTTCGAGCGGCACGCCCACCGGCACGGGCTCCGCGCCCGGCGGCGGCAAATCGATCTTGGCGATGCCGGTGGCCAGCCAGGTGCCTGGCGGGGTCGTCGGGCGGATCCGACAGGGCGCGGGGGCCTCGAACATCTGGGCGCGTTGCCAGCAGATCAGGCCCGGCAACCGGCTCTGGGCGCGCGTCGGCAGGTGAAAGAGGGTGGCCAGTTCGCCCGCGTTGAGGATCTGGAGCGCGCGGCCAAACGGCGGCAGCGGCCGGACCCACCGGTCGCGCTCGGGCGCGATGGCGTCCAGGCGCGTCGGGGCCGTTCCGCCCGGAACCGCTGTCTGCCGCCGCTCGTCGCGCATCAGACCCTGGGGCCGGGAGCCCGTCTGCCGGTCGTACTGTTGGAAGGTGCGTTCGAGATTCGCCAGGCGGGTTTCCACGGAGCGCGTCGCCTCGGGGGACGCGGTGCTGACCACCACGACGCGGATCAGCATATCGAACCCGTACGCATCTAATTGCCCCTGCAAGGCCAGGACATCTTCGGCATGGGTGGTCGGGAGGGCCTTCTTGGTCTTGATCGCCACTTCGCGGGCCCGTAACGCCGCCAGTTGTTGGCTGACTTGCGTGCGATGAGTCCCCGTATAGCCGGTCGTGAGGAAGGACACGCCCACCAGGGGGGTCAGGGGATCGGCGCGCACCGCCGCCAGCAGGGCGGTCAACGGATCGGCCTGGAAGGCGTCCTCGGCCCGAATAGGATAGGACGCCGGAGCGCGCAGCCGAAAGGTCAGGCTGCCGACCTGTGCCGCCGGGCCGGCCTGGCCCGCGGGGGCCAACATCCCTCGCAGGGGATCATCCACCCGTAAGACGCGCGCCCCTGGGTAGGCCGCGCGAATCAGTTCGGCCAGGGCCTGGACCGTCGCGACCGGCGTCGCGGCGGGCAGCCAGCAGTACAGCGCGGTCCCGGCAGGGGTGGACCAGATCTCCCAGGCCGGCGTCACGGCCTCGCCGCGCTGGACCGCTACCTCATCGGCCTGAACCAGCGCAAAGACCTTTTCCAGCACGTCGCGGAAGGCGGTCGGCGGCGTCGTGCTGTCGGGCGGCACGCGGATCTCCAACACCGTGGGGGAAGCCGCGCGCGCGGCCAACGCGGCGGGCCACCAGCGCCGCCGAAAGAGGGCCTGGCGTCCACAGAGCAGGGCGGCCCAGAGCCCGATCCCGCCCAGACCCAGCGGCTCGATGAGGTTCAGGTAGGGAAGATAGGGGGCGGCCCAGTCCGGGGCCTGCGCCACCAGCGGGGTCAGCGTCTCGGTGCCCGGCCCCCCCAGCAGGCCCAACCAGACTCCGCGCACCAATCCTTCGCCCAGCCCGACCAGCCCCAGTACGACCACCAGCCGCCAGAGCGGGCGGAGCGCCCCAAACCACCCAAACATGCTGCCTGGATTCATCGCTACACCTCCTCGCGGATCGGCCGATCATCCGGCGCGGCCAGCGCCGGCCCGTCCTGCCCGTCGTCCGCGCCCCTCACGCCCGCCGGGAGGACCGCGCCGGGCCAGACATGCCCCGGATGGATCGTCCGCCGCAGCTCGATGGTTACCCCTGGATAGGTGGTGATGAGGGAGTTCAGCGGCACCCAGACCACCGTGGCCGGCACACCATGCCGCGCGGCGAAACGCTCCAGCGCCGCCTGGAATTCGCGCGCGGCGATCCGGGGATCCGTGGCACTACGGGCGTCGCCTTGCCACCCCAGAAAGGTGGGGGTGCGATCCGGCGCGCGGGGCGAACCTTCCATCACGGCCGCCCTCCCGCGTCCCCACCGGCTCCCCAGCCGCGGGCCTTGGCTAGGCAGTGTGTGCGACGCACAAGTACGGGCCAGCCGGTCGTCTTACGGTCTTCTCGAAACATGGACTTCCTCCTGCCGACCGGGGGCGGTCGCCAACGCGGGCGGTGCGCCCGGTGCCCCCGACTGAGCCATGTGGGGATCAATTTGCACGGTACAGAGTCCGGCCGCCGGATCGGGCAGCCGGACCACGGCGGTATCCGGCGGTAAGGCCCGGCATGAGAAGCCCGCCGGAGCACCCAGCGCCCCTAAGAGCGCATCCCAGGCCGGAGCGGCCAGCGGCGGCGGGCCGAGCACCCAGGTTTCCCAGGCCCGGCGTAAGGCACTTTGAGTCGGGAGCGCGAGTGCGTCCAGGGTGGTATCGACTCCCACCAGGTGGATTCCCCCGGCCCGCAGCGTCGCGGCCTGGAGGCCCAGCGCCGCCGGGGGAACGAGGCCCCAGACCGGGGCCAACCCGACCCACAGTACCAGCAGCGGAGGCACGGACGCGACGACCGTGCGGTCGCGGCTCACCGCTTCCAGGACCTGGAGCCAATAGAGGCCATACCACCCCGCCGTCTGCCGCCCGGTTTCCGACGCGGCGGCACTGGCCCCGTCCAGCACGACGACCGGGGCGGGCCTGGCGTTGAGGAGGGCGGCCGCCTCCTGGGGGTCAGCCCACAGCCGCGCGAGGGCCGGGGCCCGGCGTAGCACGGCGGCCAGCCGGCTATGGAGCGTCACCGTGTACAGCCGCCGATCAGCGGCGCTCACCGCCGTGAGCACCCGCCGACCCGGCCCGAGCAGCGCCAGCGCTGCGCCCCGGGCGGCCGCGCCCACGGGTCCCGCCGCATCCAGGGCCCGGGTCAAGGCTCCGGTCGGCGTGGTCCACGCCGCCTGCTCGGTTTGGACCAGCTCGCTCAGGCGATCCGGCGTCTCCCAGGCCGCGACGAGCGCCGGGATCTCGGGTAGCGGCGGCGGCGGAGCGCCCGTCAGCCGCGCGCGGTAATGCGCGACCAGGCTCGCGCCGATCCAGGCGGGCACCAGGGGGGCGGCGGCCCCGAGACCCGCCGGCGTCAGGCCGAGTGCCCCCAGATAGCGTAAGAACGCCGGTAGGCTCTGCTCGGCCCCCCGGACCACGGCGGCCGCGAGGGCGGCCGCCGCGGTCGTTGCGGGAGGGGCCCACAAGCTGGGACGCAGGGCCGGGGTCGGGCTTAAGAGATCCAGGCGCTGGATCCGCGCGCGCAACGGCGGGTCGGCTTGCGCGTAAAAGGCGGCGGCCAGGTCCCCCTGGTTATCGACCAGCACCACCCCCCAATCGGCCGCCAGCGCCTGCTCAACCAGCCGCAGCAGCCGCGCCTGGCGGGCCGGGGTCGGGGGCGTCAGCCAGAGCAGATGCCCCCAGGTCGCCGGGGCGGCCCGGTCGAGGCCGATCAGCACCTGATCCCCCACACTCCGCCCGATCTCCAGGGGGTGCGCGGGGGGGCGATAGGTGGCGGGCGGGGGCAGCACCAGCGTACGCTGGGGATCAAGCGCCTGCGTCCGCGGGGCGTCCGTATGCGGCCAGCGCACGGCGGGCGGCCCCGACCAGGCCGCGACCCAGGGCCAGTGGACCGCCACCCAGCCGGCCCCCCGCCCCCGGAGCGGTAGCCGCCACCCACGGCGGGGCGGGGGCGCGGCGGGATCCGGTCGCCCGTTGGATAGCCCGAGGATGATCACCCCGCCGTCGCGCTGCCAATGGACCCACCCCACGACGGGCGGCAGCGCCGCCGCAAAATCCAGGGGATCCTCCGGCCCTCCCTGGCCGAGATGCGATCCGCGCGGGATCTGCACCCCGGTCAACGGCTCCGGGACGGGCGGCACCGTGGCCACCGGCTCCAGGACGGCTCCGGGCCAGACCTCCGGTAGGAGCCGCTGGAGCGGGCGCGCGACGGCGCGCGGGACGCTGAGATACAGCGCCAGGGTGTCCGCCTGCCGCCAATAGAGACTCACGCGCTCGCCGTAGCGGGCCAACAAAGCCAGGTGGGCCCCCACCCGGGCCGCATCGAGCGGCGCGGCGGTCGCCGGATACACGTAGCGCACCCGGTAATGATCCATCTCCACCGCCAGGGGCCGGAGCAGGCGATAGAGGGTGTACAGCAGGCCGACCAGCCCGCCGAGTTCGAGGCCGATACTCAACAGGCCCGCTGGCCCCACGACGCCCAGAGCAAATACCGCCCCCGCGCCCCCGAGATAAGCTAACATCCGCCGTCCGGTCATCGCTCTGTCTCCGTCGTCTCTTCGATCACCGGTTCGCCCGCTGCCGCCCACTCGGCCCAGAGGCCGCCCGGGGCGGGATCCGCCGCCGCCTCGGCCGGGGCGGCGGCGGGATCCCAACCGTCCGGGCCCGCCGCCACCGCCCACGGACTGATCCCCGCCGCTTCATCAAGCGGGACGCCCGCCGTCTGGCCGGCGGGCGTCCCTAGCCCGGCCAGGACCTCATCGAGGTCGCCGGTGGCCCGCAGCCGGCCCGCCGCCTCCTCTTTCTTCCCGCGGAGATAAGTAATCCATTGCTCGTTCAGTTCCAGCAGGGCGGCCGAGGCGGCCCCCATTTGCTCGGTGACGGCGCGGCCACCCACTGCTTTACGTTTAGGCATGAAGGTCCTCCTTGCCGAACGGTTCAGGTACCGCCAAAGGCGCGATACTCAAAGTCGTTCGCTTCCACCCGCACGGTATAGATCTCGCGCCCTAAGCGCGCGATGCACACCCCGCGCGGAGCGCTCCGCAGCATCCCCAGGTGCCGGGCGGTGAATTCCTTGTTGAATTGCGCCACGGTCTCTAAGGCCGTGCCGGTTTGCCGGAAATAGATCTGGTCGGCGGTGTTCTCCAGGATGAAGCGCCCGGCATCATTGCGGCTGAAGAGAAAGGCATTCTGTTCGCCCATCACCCAGGCGGTATTGAAGGTGCGCACCGTTTTGACTTCGTAGGCGACCGCCTGCGCCAACGCGGGCACCTGGCAGAGCCAGCCGAATTCGTCCGCCCAGAAGAGCAGGCGTTGGTCGCGCGGCTTGCGCCGGGTGCGCCGCCGCGCCGCGCCCATAAAGACCCCGTAGACAAACGGCCGATACCGCTCCTCCACGTCGGCGACGTTGAAGGCAATGATCTGGGCCTCGTCCAAGCCCAGAGGCAAGTTGGTGGGACGGTCGAACACTACCCCAGGACTCCCATCCACCAAGAGCGCGCGCAGCCGGTGGCTCAACTCCCCCCCCCCGTCCAGGTGCCGCAAGGTATCGCAGAGGTGCCGCAGGAGGGGCGTCTCAGTGGGAGCCAAGAAGGGCACCGTCGCCTGGTGGCCGTAGACTTCTTGTAATGCCTGGTCCAGGACCCCCACTTCGACATCAGTAAAGACGCGATGCCGCTGCCGCTCGCTATCGTCATCCTCCACTGTGGCCCGGATCAGCACCTCTAACATGCTCTTGACATGGGCGATTTGGCGCGGCAGGCTGGTATGCACCACGTCGAGCACATTGAGCCGGGTGGTCTCGAAATTGACGGCGTGGTAAATCCCCATCCCGGGTCCCGCCGCCGCAACGAGCTTTTTCCCGTGCCCTTGGGGTTCAATCACGACGATCTGGGCGTTATTGGTGGCCGCTTCTTCCAGGCACATTTTGTTGCCAAAGAAGGTCTTGCCATAGCCGGTGGCCCCACAGACGATCATATGGCGGGCACGCGGATCGCCCGAACCGGGCTCGACCCAGCCCTGGTAAAAGACGGGGTAGCGCCCATCCTCCTCGATGCCCAACAAGATGCCGTCCGTATCCGTGCGGGTGCGCCGACCGAACGGCATTTCGACCGCGATCCCCTGCGAGATGACCGGCCATCGCGGGACCAGGTCCGGCCCGATCGTGCCGGTCGCTTCCGGACCGAAGACACGCAGCAAATTGCGCTGTTCGCCGCGGTCCAGGCGGAAGGGCAACGAGGGCCCCATCAACGTCAACGCGGTCTGGGTCACCTGATCCAGCTCGCGCAGCGTCTCCGCCTTGAGCAAGAGCACATGCCCAATCTTGTGCAGCCGCTGCCCGGCCTGGGTCTCGTGCTGGACCCGCTCGCAATCGGCCGCCGCCCGCCCGCTCCGTGTGTCGGGGGCGTTGCCGGACTTGGCGTTGACCTGCAACTGGGCGCTGAGGGTCCCGGCCGCATTCGTCAGGGCCATCTGCTCTTTGTCCGGCGGATAGGTATAGATGTCCTGGGCCAAGGCGAAGGGCGAGCCCAGGTTCAACAGCGGATGCAGGGTCCAGGGCGACCACTCCCCGCGTAAGGTATAGGCGACCAGCAGCCGCAGATAGGGGCGCCCCGGGGGATCGCCGACCGGGGCCAGGTAGTCCCCCCACAACCCGGCTTCGCGGTACGTGCCCTGGAAGGCACGGGGCTGGAAGCCGGCGCTGAAGTCGAGCACCGGGGTCACCGGCGTCTGGAAATTCTCGCTCGCCACCCGCGCTAACGGTCCCGGTTCCAATGAGCCGTCCGTCCAGATCAGCAGATAATAGCGGAGGTCCCGCAGCACCAGATGCTGTTGCGCCCAGTCCAGGTAGATCCGTTTGGCATCGAGTGGGGCGCGCAACGGACGCGCCACCTGCAGCATGCGTTGCTCCGTCCGCCCGATGACGCCACTCAGCGAATACGGCTCGGCCAGGGTGATCACCCGAAGGGGCTGTTGGACGGCGACAAAGAAGCGCGCCGCCTGGCCAATCATGTCCGGCAATTCATCGTCCGGATACCGATTGATGTCATAGGCATCCACTTCCAACACCGTCGGCAAGCGCCGCGTCAAAACAATCGTGCTCATCCGCTGCCTCCTTGCGGCCCCGCCCACGCCAGGGGACCGCTCACCCACTCGTCCCATCGCCCCGTTAATCGCCTCATCGCCCGCCGCCGGGCTTCGCTGGTTCCGGGACTTCGCCGCCGCGATAGGCCAGCAACGGGCGCCCGCTGCTATCCATCCATAAGACCGGAGCCGTCATCGGCTGCGGCACATCATAGAGGTCAGCAGCCCGGATTTCCGGGGAGCCGAGGCGCAACCACTGCCGCCCCCAGTAACGCCCCAGGCTCCACAGGATCTGGTAGAGGGCCTGCTCCTGACGTTTCCAGGTAAAGGCCAGGCCGACCAGGGCCCCGAGCAGCATCAGGGGCGTCGCCATCCAGACCGGAAAGAGCGGCTGGAGAAAGCGACCGGCGAACATGCCGGCGAAGATGCCGAAGATATGGGCATAGGTCAGGATCCAGAAGACCCGGCCTTTGGCCCCATCGAGAAAGTCCTCCAGTTGCCGGTATTGGTCGTAGCGGGGCTGTTGCTGCATCGGTTATCTCCTTGCCTCCCCGGCGGAACCCGGGGTCCGTTGATAAAGCGTCACCACCGCATCGGTATACACGACCTGCCACTCGGGCCGGTCGGCTAGCGCCCCGGTCAGGCCAGCTTCCGTCGGATAGAACACCAGGTCAATGGCCTGCTGGTCCAGGATCGTACGCCAGCCCGGTGCCAGGCGGGTCAGGCGGACATAGGTCGCCAGCGCCGCGTCCCCATAGAGATACTGGCGGCCGTCAATGGCCGGACGAATGCCTTCCCAGATGAGATAGCCGCCCCAGGTGTAATAGTTGAGCAGGTGCTGGTGCGGGTCGCGCAGCAACGTCCGCACCGCCGGGTCGGTGAGCGCCTGCGTCGGATAGTAGATGGCATTATTCCAATAGGGCAGCAGCCCCGCCGGGCCGCCCGCCAGACTAACGCGGGCCCCGCCATAGAGCACCACCACCCCCAGCGCAGCGGCCGCCCAGACCCGCCCTGGCCAGCGCCCCCACCCCGTTGGGAGCCGGGCCAGGCCGACCCCGATCAGCGGCGTGAGGACCGGCACGCCCAGCAGAAACACCAGCGGCACATGCCGCTGCTGATACAGCGTCCCCAGGACGCTCCACCCCAGCAGGCCCCAGGCCGCCCGGCCCGCCGGGCCCGCCGCGCTGGCCCCGAGCGCGACCAGCCACGGGCGGCCCCAGCTCGTTGCGGCGCGGCCCCCGGCCGCCACCGCGCTGACGCCGATCACCCCCAGGAGGCCGGCGAGCAAGGCAAACAGCCAGAACCAGTTATCGGCATGGAAATCGGGTGATTGCCACTCCGCCATCCACTGGCTATTCGCCGCACTGGCCAGGCCCGCCAGCGGATAGGCCCAGAGCGCGGGGCCATTCGGATTGATCCCCACCGCGAGTTCCATCGCCGCCGCGAGGCCAAACAGGTGGAGGCCCCGCCGCCGCCAGGGCACCCCGCGGGCGGTGGTGCCGGGGGTGCCGACCAGGACCAGGCCATACCAGGCCACGATCCCGACGCCGTAGAGATAGGCCCCATGGAGTTGGGCCCAGAGGATCATCCCCGGCACCAGCAGGCCCAGCAGCGGCCAGCCCCGGTCGGACCGGATCGTCCGTTCGAGGCCGTAGACCACGATCACACTCCCCAGCCAGGAGAACACCTGGGGCCGCACGGTGGTCAGAAAGAGGAGTTCCCCGACGGCCACCGCGGCCAGCAGCGCACTGGCGGGAGCGGATCCCCCGCGCAGGCGCCCGATCTGATAGGTCCCCAGGATGGCGGCGGCGGCCACCGCCGCCACCAGCAGCAGAGGCCCCGCCTGCCCGGCCACCCAATAGGCTCCCCACAACAGGAGATTGCCCAGCCATTCCTGGTTGACCCAGGGCTGCCCGGTCGCCGTCCAGGAGAAGGGATCGGTCGTAGGAATCTGGCCCGTCGTGGCCATCCAGCGCCCGGTCGCCAGATGCCACCACGTATCGCCATCGGCGATCGGGGTACCGCGCAGGTAGAGGAGCAAGAGCACGACGGCCCAGATCCCCCCTGCCACGGCTGCGCGCCGCAGTCCCGTCTGGCTGCGCGGGACAACGCGGCTGGTTCGCACCGCCTCGCCCCCCAAAAGTGGTGGAGCCTTCATCAGGGGCAGCTCCCCAACCCGGTCGAGCCCCCACCCGCGAGGCTCAGGACGAGCGTAATGAGCGTCGGCGCGAAGCTAAAGCCGACCACGCCGATCAGCACGGTTTTCACCGTATCGGCATTTTCGGCATAGAACCGCGGGGCCAACGGGCGGGCCATGAAGGCGCAGAAGCCGACGGCCAGACCGATCAAGGCCACCGGGATCGCCACGCCTTTGATAGCGGTATAGAAGTTACAGATGATGGTCTGCCCGGTCTGATAGGGCGGGCTGGCGAGGAACTCCCCGAATGCGGCGGGCAGGGCAGCAGCCCCCTGCCCCAGCATGGCCAGGAAGTCCGCTCCCGGCGCGAGGGCAGCCAGCGCCAACAGGCTGACCAGGTGGGCCACCGGCAACCCGGTGGCGAGGGTTTGGATAACAACTCCGTCCATAGGTGTACATCCTCCTTACGTTGTATGAAACCAGTACCAGTAGATCGATTCGCGCGGCCCCGCTCCGGGGCGCGACCGCGCCGACTCAGGGAGCCGCCGAGGGCGGGGTCACGGCCGATGGAGCCGCACCGGCGGGGTCGGCCGGAACCTCCGTCCCCTGAGTGACGAGGGTCGGGGCGGTCTCCAGACCCCCCACGAGCACCACAGTCAGCCCCGGCTCCCGCTGGGCGAAGATCGAAATCTCCAGCCGGGAGATCGACCGCGGCGGGGAGAGGCGGAAGGTCCGGGCCGTCCCGTTCGACATGCGGAGCACCGCCGTCGCGGCGGTGGGTAAGCCCCGCAGCACCCCCGTGTTGGCCCCCGCCGCATCATCCCACAGGCCGAAGACCCAATTGATGACCGAACCCGGCAGCCAGTTGGCCTGATTCGGTGCCTGGCTGACCTGCCAATTGCCCCCGGCATGATCCACCGGGGCCGCCGCGACGGCCCAGGCGCGGTCGCCGATTTGCAGCGTGACCGGGAACACCGGAGGGACTTCGGCCTGGCCGATGCGCAACATCCCCACCGGGATGGCGGTGGGCGTGACCTCGGGCGTGCCGGTCAGGCTCGGCGTCGGCGTCCCGCTGCTGTGCGCCCCGCCACTGCGGGCGAAGACGGTATTCAGTAGGAGGATCCCGACCGCGACCACGATCGCCAGCCCCATCAGCGCCAGCCGCAAGGTGTTCGATAGCCGGGGGGCGGTCGTCTGCTGCCCCATGACGCCCGCGTTGGTGTAGAAGTCGGTCCCTTGTTCCCGCTGGATATAGTGAATCTGGCCGTCAACGACCGTCGCCCCCCGTTCGGCCTCGGCCAGGAGCCGCACCAGCACCTGGTAGTGATCGGGCGTGGTGGTCGCCCCCGCCTCGCGGTAACAGGTTTGCAAATATTGGTCGAAGTCTTGCTTGACCTCGCGGGGCAAAAGCGGTTCACGCGTGGGTGCAGCCGTCGATAAGGACCTCATGAATCACCTCCGTGGGGGCGCCGCCGGGATCACTCCGGGGATCAGTAGCGGCGTAATTTCGACATTTTGCTGCCAGTGCCCCGTCCCAGGGGGATCGGCAGGATCATGTTGCAGATCGCCGGGTCCGATTTCATGGCTCCATCCGGGTCCCGCATTCGGTAGAATGACCCGCACCCGGCGGCCGATCGGCCACACCAGGTGCAAGCGCCCATAGGGATCGGAGGTGCCCGGCGTAATGACCTGATTCGACACCACATCCACCACCAGCCCCCGCAGGCCGACAATTTCCTCCCCCGGATCCGGCGCGTGGTTTCCGTTGAAGTCCACATAGCAGACCAGGTCGGCGATCGCCTGGGGCACCGGCGTCGCGGTCGGCGAGGGCGTCGGCGAGACGGCAGGCGTGGCACTAGGGGACAGCCCCCCACCGGGAACCGGTGAGCGGCTCGGGATCGGGGAGGCACTGGACGGCAGGCCAGACGGAGTACCCGGCGGGGCCGGTGAGAGCGTCGGACCTGCGGTCGGCCCGGTGGGGGGCAACGTGGGAAGCACTAGGCGTGGGGTGGCCGCCACGGGCTGCGGCACCACGGGCTGCGGCGCCACGGGCTGCGGCGCCACGGGCTGCGGCACCACGGTCGGTCGAGGAGTACGCGTCGGCGTCGGGGTCGGCGGATCGGCCACAATCGCGAAGTCATAAGTCCGCCCGCGGACATCGGTGCGCGGTGTCCAGCCATAGAGATTCACCGCCGCGATCAACCATTCATCGCGCGTACTACAGAACCGTGTCACCGAGGCAACGTCCGGGCTCCCGGGCGCCCGATCATCCGCCCCAGTAAGGGGCGCGGGCGTACTGAACGGGGCGACGCGCAACACCTGCAAGGTCGTATCCAGGCCGGGCGTCAGATTGCTGGTGCCGACCAGGTAGCAGGTCCCCGGCTTGGTCCGCCACGTATAGTAGTCATGATCGGCGGGCTGGCGCTCCGGCGGAAGTTGCGGCTGATAGCCCACCGGCACAAAATTCAGATGCCGATAGAGGATGCCGACATCCAGCGGCGTGGCGTGCGGCCAGTCATCGTTCGTCGGCAGCTCCTCATGGGCTTCCAGGCGATCCGCGCTCAACGCTTCGACGGGCCCCGCTTCGATATAGGCCAGGCCCCCCGTGCTGGCATCGCCAGGCCCAATCCGTAAGAGGGGATCAGGAGTCGGCGTGGCGCTCGGACCAGGGGCCGGAGGGACAGGAGGACCCGGCAGCACGGTCGGCAGCCCCAGCGGCTCCGTGGGGGGGGCAGGCGGCGGCCCCGTGGGTACGGGCAGCGCGGTGGGCACCGAAGTCGCCGTCGAACCGGCCGGACTCGGTGTGGGCAGACCCGGGCCACTCAGGGTGATCTGGAGGCCGTAGGCCGCAGCCGGTCCGCCTACATCGCCTTTGTTCTTGACCTGGAGATAATAGCGCCCATCCCGCTGCGGAGTGAAATCGAGACGGGCATTACCCCCTCCACCACCATCGTCATTCTGATCGATCGGCGTTTGGCCGTCGCTGTCGAACAGGTA
Source organism: Chloroflexia bacterium (assembly GCA_038252265.1). GTDB lineage: Bacteria > Chloroflexota > Chloroflexia > QHBQ01 > JAICKM01 > JBBSAN01. The sequence continues at coordinate 1,581 of JBBSAN010000045.1, read as the reverse complement.
GAGGTAGGGATCGACCCCCGGAGCCGGTGCACCCCCGGCGGGATTGAGCGTACGCAGGATATAGGTCTTCCCGCGGCTGGCCGCAAACCAGGCCCAATCGCTGTCGCCTGCCGGACAGAAGAGGCGCGCCTGGGGCCCGTCGTTGATCAGGATCGGGCGCGCGTCTGCGAGCGTCCCATCACTCTCATAGGCATCCAGGCAGGGCGGCTCGGTCGGCGGGGGCGTAGGCGTCACGGAGGCGGTCGGAGACGCCGTCGGGGACCGATCGATCGTCGGGCTCGGCGAGGGCAACAGGGTACCGCCCACAGCGAGGGTGTAGCGCAGTCCGGTCGGATCCTCCGCTCCGACATTGGTAACGCCGATCAGATAGGTGCCCGGTCCGGGCGCATCCCAACTTACCTGGCTGGCCGCCTGGCCGATAAACTGGCCGTTGTGGGTCACCGTCAGCCACGGGGTGAGGCCCGCGTCCGCGAACGTCTGGGCCACATAATGCACACCGCCCGCGGTCGTCCAGGTGAAATAATCGGCGTCGTTCGAGGGGCACAAGGTCAGATCGCGGATCACCCCTTCGCCGGGAATCGGGCGGGCCTGGGCCGGGGTATTATTGGGCTCCCAGGCGTCCGCGCAGAGCGGGGCCACCGTCGGCACCGCCGTGATCGTCGCAGTTGGCGTGGCGGGCAGCGGGGTCGGCGTGGCCGGCACCGGGGTTGGGGACGGCGCGAGTGCGGTCGCCGTTGGAGGTGCGGTCACTGTCGGCAGCGGGGTCGCGGTTGGCAGAGGAGTGTCCGTCGCCGGCAGCGGGGCGACGGCCTGGCCAGCCAGGGCCGGTAATACCCGCAGTGAGGGGGCGCGACTCCCCACCAGCAATCCCCCCAGCACAAGCACCAACAAAGTCAACACCCCGCCCACCCAGCGCTCCCAGCGGCGAGCCTTCGTTACCAGACGTGGTTCCATCAGGAACTCCCTCCTTCTATCGGGGGCCGCGTGGACAAGTCGTTGTTCACCGCCCTCTGCTCAGCTAACGGGCTTGGCGGATCCCGATCCGCCGCTGGCGCGCCGCTTTCCTGCCGCGCACCCCGGTCCGGGGGCAGGAAAGGAAGGGCCTCGGGCACCGCCCGCCCGGCAGGATCCATCCCCGAGTCGGCATCCCCCACCGGCCTTGGGGGTACGACCGGATCAGCAACCGAAGGAGTCGGCTCGGTCGGCGCGTGCCTGATGGATGCGCTCCTGCTCGCCACAGGCGGCGGCCCCCCCGAGCTTCCCCCCCGATCCGCGCGCGAACGGCGGCGGGAACCGCGCGCGGTGGGCGCGTCAGCCAGGGGCGGCGGATCCCCAACCACCCTGACAGCAGGCGCGTCAGCCGGTTGCGGAGCGAAAGCTCCGCCCGCCTGCACGGGATCATGGTCCGCGCGGGTAACCGGTGCAGGCGGGTTTGCTGGGCCGCCCCCGGTCGCATTACCACCCGATGTGGGAGTCAGATCTGGTACCACTTCCGCCAGCGGGCGGGCGGTGCTGGCGTCCAACCCCCCGTCCGTTCCGGCGTCCTGGGCGGTTCCCGGCACAACCGGGCGGCTAGGTGCC
>JBBSAN010000044.1:0-17112 GCA_038252265.1 Chloroflexia bacterium | reverse complement strand
CGGTGGTGTCGGTAGGGGCGGCAGCCGCCGGAGCGGTGGTGTCGGTAGGGGCGGCAGCCACGGGGGCGGCGGTGGGGGCGGGGGCGGCGGTGGGGGTATCAGTCCCGCCGCAGGCGCTCACCAGGAGCATGAGGATCAGCAGCACCAGGCCGCTCGTTTTGAAGGGCTTCATTGACTTTCCTCCTGTATAATCTTCGCTGGACGAATCCAAAGGGCACGCTGCCGGTGCGGGCGCGTTCTGCGGCCTGGGGCCACCGTTCGGGCTGTGCCCGAGACCCGGCGTGCTGCGCGTTCCGGCGTGGCTGTCGCACGCCTGCTTAAGCGGTTGAGTTGATCTGTTGCCGGGCGTACCTCCTTTCGCTGAACGCCACGGGTCGCATGGTTGCCTGACGGGCCAGGACAAGGGGGGCGTGGTAAAAGGCGATAGAAACTCTGGCCCGCGCTGCCGAATGCTGCTACTCGGTGGCGGGTCGGGCGCTCGCCTCGAATTTTAACCGGTTAATTTATGGTATGATGTGATTGCCTGCATGAAATGTGCCATGAGGGGCTGGCTGTGCAGTTGCTGCGGGAGCCTGTCGCTGAGCCGGGCGGGGGCGGTCTCCTACCCCCAATAGGCCCATTGTAACGAGAATATGCCGGGGCGGCAGTAGACTTGACGTACCGCTGCTTCCCAGAGTACCATGGCTTTTAATTGAGGGTCCTCCTGATTGAGCGAACAGTGAGCGAATATGGCGACACTGGCGGATGTGGCCCGGCTGGCGGGCGTCACCAAAGCGACGGTTTCGTATGTGATCAATAACAAGGGGACGGTGAGCGAGAAGACCCGCCAACGGGTTCTGGCCGCCATAGACCAGCTGGACTACCAGCCTAATCTCCTCGCGCGGGGATTATCCGATGGGCGCACGCGCATCCTGGCCCTGGTGATCAATACGATCACCAATCCGTTCTATGCCGAATTCGCCGAGGAAGTGCAGCTGGCCGCCCAACAACGCGGCTATTACCTGTTACTCTACAGCGCCGGGCCGGCGGAGCCGGACGGCCCGCAACCTGCCCTCGCCCAGCTCTACTCCCTGATCGACGGCTTACTGGTTACCAAGTCGGCGGTGTCGCCCACCGAAGTGGAGCGGGCCACCCAGCGCGGGATTCCCGTGGTCCTCTGTCTCGGCTGGACGGGCGAAGAGCAGGCCCACCTGTTCCCGCTGGTCTATTATGATCATTTCCAGGCAGGGCGGCTCGTCGCCGAACACCTGCTCCAACTAGGGCACCGCCAGTGTGCGGTTATTCTGCCCGCGCCCCATCATTCGCCGCGCTTTCAGGGGTTCCAGGAGGCGCTGGCCGCCGGAGGGGCCGCCCTGGCCCCTGCCTTTATCCAGGGCTGTGCGGAGGATACGATACAAGGCGGGTATGACGCCACGCAAGCGCTGCTCGCCCTGCCCACGCGCCCCACCGCGATTTTCGCCACCAACGACTTGCTGGCGATCGGGGCGATGGATGCGATTATCGACCGGGGATTACGGGTGCCTGCCGATCTTTCCGTTATCGGGTTCGATGATATTCACCTGGCCTCCCAGGTCCGCCCCTCGCTGACCTCAGTGGCGCTGCCCCGCAAGGAACTGGCGCTGCGGGCTGTGGACCTGTTGATGCAGTACATTGAAAATAAGGACCCCGCGCCCGCCCCCCAGCAGTTGGTCCTGACCCCCCATCTGGTTGTACGCCAATCAACCGCGCCCCCCGCCGGGCGCGAGTAAAGGAGGCCTGTACGATGCAACAAATCGCGTTTGTGACCGGGGCCGACCGCGGCCTGGGGTCGGCCCTGACCACCGGATTGTTGGAACAGGGGTGGCGCGTCTTTGCCGGGCAGCACCAGCCCTCCTGGCCGGAGCTAGAGGCACTGGCCGCCCGCTTTCCCGATGCGCTGCATATTGTCCCGCTGGAGGTCCGCTCGCTGGAATCGGCGCAGGCAGCGGCGCAGGCCGTGGCAACAGTCGTGGATCATGTAGACTTGCTGATCAACAACGCCGGGGTCGGTTCGCCCACGGGCGCACGCCCGATCCGGGAAGCCCAGGACTATGCCGAGGTGCACCGGCTGTACGATGTGAACGCGCTGGGACCCTTGCGGGTGGTCGAGGCGTTCCTGCCGTTGACCGACCGCAGCACGCTGAAGCGGCTCTGCTTCGTCTCCTCCGAGGCGGGTAGTATCGGGCGGGCCGAGCGCACGCGCGACTACGGCTATTGCATGTCCAAGGCGGCGCTCAACATGGCGACGAAAATTCTCTACAACCACCTGCGCCCGGAGGGTTACACCTTCCGCGTCTACCACCCCGGCTGGATCCGCTCCTACATGTCCGGCAGCAAAGCCACGGAGGGACATCTGGAGCCGGAGGAAGCCGCCGTTCCGGCGCTGGCCTATTTCCTGCAAGCACGCGAGGAAGACCCGCTGGTGATGCGGGACTGGCAGGGCCGGGAATGGCCCTGGTGAGAGGAGGGACCGCGATGCAGGCGTTGGTGCTCTGCGACGATTACTGGCATCCGGCGCACACCCCGCGCGCCGGGCTAGCACCCCTGGCGGCTGCCGATCTGGCCGTTGCCTGGATCGAGAACGCCGGGGACTGGTCGGCGGCGCGCATGGCGGCGTATCCTGTGACGGTGCTGACCAAGTCGAATAATGTCTCGGCGACAGACCGCCGCCCGTGGCTCACCGAGGCGACCCAGGCGGCGTTTCAGGCCTATGTGCGCGCCGGGAACGGGCTGCTGGTCATCCATTCCGGCGCGGCGGAGGTCCAGCCGTTGTCGATATTGCGCGGGCTGCTGGGCGGCGCGTTCAACCACCACCCGCCCCAGTGCCCGGTCAGGGTGGAACCGCAGGCGGACCACCCACTGACAGCGGGGATCGCGCCGTTTACCGTATTTGATGAGCACTACATTATGGATCTGGACGACGCCGGGGCAGAGGTCTTTCTGACGACGCGCTCGGAGCATGGCCCCCAGCCCGGCGGCTGGCGGCGCACCGAGGGGGCGGGCCGGGTCTGTGTGCTCACCCCCGGTCACAATCGGGACGTCTGGTTGCACCCGCTATACCAGGCCGTCATCCGCAACGCCCTGCACTGGTGCGGCGGGCGGGAGCGCCCCACTACCCTAGCAGGAGCGCCGCATGGATCAACCCAGGGATAAGCCAGACGAGGCGGAGGCGCAGGCGGAAACCATGCAACCGTTCACGATGAACCATCGCCAGGGGGCCAACTCGCGGGTGGATCTGTCGTTCTTGCTGGACCCGCCTGCCGGACGCGAGGGCTTCGTCACCGTGCAAGACGGCCATCTGGTGAAGCCCGGCGGCACCCGGTTACGGCTGTGGGGGGTGAACGTCACCGATTGGACCCCCGGCTCGGTCATCCTTCCCGCCAAAGCGGATGCGCCGATCTATGCGGCCACCCTGGCCCAGTTCGGGGTGAATTGCGTCCGCCTGCACTTCCTCGATCTCCCGGCCCCACGGGGGTTGATCGACGCGACGCGAGACGACACCCAGCACTTTGACCCCGACCAGCTGGACCGGCTCGACTTTTGGGTCGCAGAATTAAAGAAGCGCGGCATCTACTGCGATCTGAACCTCATGGTCGGGCGATCCTACAAGGCGGGGGACGGGGTGCCCTACGCCGACGAGATCGGCTGGGCCAAAGGGCTGGCCTACTTTGATCCCCGGCTGATCGCCTTGCAAAAAGCCTACGCCACGCAACTGCTGACCCACCGCAACCCCTATACCGGCATCGAATATCGCCACGAACCGGCGATTGTCCTCGTTGAATTGCTGAACGAAAACTCGCTGGTCGAGTCCTGGCACAGTGGCAGCCTGCGGCGGGCCGGAAGCGCCGCGCCCGCCGCCGACACCCGGCCCCTCCCCGCCCCCTATACCGAACTGCTGGATCGGCAGTACGCCGCGTACCTGGCAGGGCGCGATCCGGCGGAGGTGGGCCACCTCCGCGCCCTGGCGGGCGTGAGCCGCACGGCCCCGGTGCCACGACTCAACCCGGAGGAATTCGCCAGCGCACCCGCCGCGCGGTTCCAGGCGGAGGCCGCCTTTTATATGGAGACCGAACGGACCTACTTCCACGCCATGGCGGCCTTTCTGCGGGGGACGCTGGGCGTGCGGTCGCTGCTGATCGGGAGCAACGATCACACCTATAGCCAGAGCGGGTATCCGATGGTCTGGAGCAACGCGATATTGGATGTGGTGGACGGGCACATGTACTGGCAGCATCCGGGCCACGGGGGGGGGCAGAACACGCCTATGGTCGACGACCCCTTGCACTCGATGGTGGTGCGGCTCTCGCGGACAGCGCTGGCGGGCAAACCCTATACCGTTAGCGAGACAAACCATATCTTCCCCGGCGATTGGATCAGCGAAGGCATCCCGATCCTCGCCGCGTATGCCGGGTTGCAGGACTGGGACGGGGTCATCTGGTATACCTTTGAGCCAAAGCGGGATCCCGGCTGGCAACCCACGGTGGGCGATCCCTTCGACCTCTCCCTGGATCCCGTGCGGATGGTGCAACTCGCCGCCGGAGCGTTGCTGTTCCGGCGCGGCGATGTGGGCGCGGCCCGGCGGCGCATCGAACGCAACTATACCCTGGAGCAGGTGCGGGAGACGTTGCGACTGCCGCCGGAGGCCCGGCCCTACTACACCCCCGACTTCCCGCTGGCCCTCCCCTTGCAGCACCAGGTGCGGATCGGCTCGCTGGACGGGCCGCCCGCCGCCCCGTTGCCTCCCCCACCAGAGACCAACCCGATCCGCTCGGATACCGGGGAGCTGGCCTGGTACACGGCCCCGACAGGCCGGGGATTGGTGACGGTCGATACCCCCCGCTCGCAGGCGCTCATCGGCTTCATGCCCGCCCACGAGATCGCCCTACGCCATCTCACGGTCGAGGTCACGAACGTGTTTTGCGCGATTACGCTCAGCGCCCTCGATGCGGAACCGATCGCCCGCGCCGCCCGGCTGCTGCTGACCACGGGCGCGCGGGTGGAGAACACCGGGCAGCAGTGGAACACCGCCCGCACCGAGGTGACCCGCCACGGCGGGCCGCCCACCCGGATCGAACCGGTGACCGGGCGGATCACGCTGCGCAACCTGGCCGAGGCCACCGCCGTACTGGCCCAGGCGTTGGACGAGGCGGGCGCGCCGATCGGCGCGGCGATCCGCGCGGAACGGACCTCCACCGGCTGGGTGATCCCGATTGGCACCCCCCCCACCACCTGGTACGAGATCAGCATCCAGCACTAAGAGACGGTTAACGAGGTTGGGCACCCTCCGGGATTATTACCGGATGTTCACCTTTGTATAGACAAGCATTCACGCGGTGGTGCTACCCTATAAGCAGGGGGTTCTATGCAGGTGGCCGGCGGATCGTTCCCTGCGCCGGGGATGCCCTGGCCCCCTACCACCGGCGATGCGCCTTTCCGGGATAGCGATCACCATTGCCCAGCATCCGCACCGCCCAGCAGAAACACCAGACACAAAGGAACATATATGCCCACTTCAGATTTGGCGGTCTTCTTCCGCCCGCACGGGGTCGCCGTGATCGGCGCATCCTCAGAGCCGCAGAAGCTCGGTTATGGGATCGTGCGCAACCTGCAACAGGTCCATTATGCCAGCCCGATCTACCCGGTCAATCCGCGTGAAGAGGAGATCCTCGGCTACAAGGTCTATGCCCACATCGGGTTGGTCCCCGATCCGGTCGAGCTGGCTGTCATTGTCGTCCCAGCCCCTGCGGTGGCCGCCGCGCTGGTGGCGTGCGGGCAGCGCGGCATTAAAGGCGCGATCATCATCAGCGCCGGGTTCCGCGAGGTCGGGCCAGAAGGCGCGGCCAGCGAACGCGAGATCCAGCGCATTGCCGCCGAGTACGGTATGCGGATTCTCGGCCCGAACTGCATCGGCACCATTGACACCCATACACCACTCAATACGACCTTTGTGATGGGGATGCCGCGCTCCGGCGATATCGCGTTCCTCTCGCAGTCGGGGGCGATGGCGGCGGCGGTCATCGATTGGGCCGCCGGGGCCGGGGTGGGGTTCAGCCAACTGGTCAGCCTGGGCAATCAGGTGGATGTGACCAGCGCCGAGATCCTCAGCCAGATCGGGCGGGATGGCTACACCCGCGTCATCACCGGCTATATGGAAGGGGTGGAGGATGGCAGGGCCTTCATCGAGGCGGCAGGCGCGGTGGCGCGTGATCTCCCCGTGGTGTTCCTCAAAGCGGGGCGGGGCGCGGGCGGCAGCAAGGCGGTGAGCAGCCATACCGGGGCGCTGGCCGGTGATCTGGTCGCCTATCAGGCGGCGTTTCGCCGGGCCGGGGTGCTGGGGGCAACCACGATGGAGGAATTGTTTGACTGGGGCCGCGCCCTGGCCTGGCAGCCCCTTCCGCAGGGTAACCGCGTCGCCATCCTCACCAACGCAGGTGGCCCGGCCATCCTCGCTGCCGATACCCTGGAAGAGAACGGGATGCGCCTCGCCCCGCTCACCGCCGACACCAAAACTTTCTTGCGGCGGCACGTCTTTGCGGCGGCCAGCGTCGAAAACCCGGTGGACGTGCTGGCCGGGGCTGGCCCGGCGACCTACGCCCTCTGCCTCGACGCGCTGCTGGCCGACGAAACGGTGGACGCGGTGGTCATTATTCAGGCCCCGCAGGACTGGTTCGCGCCGGTGAGCCTGGCCGAAGTGATCGGCGAGATCGCCAGCAATTCTCTGCGCCGCCAGAAGCCGATTCTCAGCGTCATCATGGGCCTGGCCTCGACCAGCGAGGCCACACAGATCTTGCACCGCCGCCGGATCCCGAATTATGCCTTCCCCGAGCGGGTGGGCAGCACCCTGGCGGCCATGTGGCGGCGCACGCAATGGCTCGCCGATCTGGCAACCCGGACCCTGCCGGAACGCCCGGCGGGGGTGGATGCCGCCACCGTGCGTGAGCTGCTCCAGGCGCGAGGCGCGGCGAGCGCGGCGGAGCCGGACCGCACCGAGGTACCCGGCGAGCCAACATGGTTGGCCGCCGAGCAGGTCACGGCCATGCTGGCGGCGTATGGCATCCCCACGCCCGGTCATGCGCTGGCGACGGATGCCGATGCGGCGCTGGCCCTGGCCGAAACGGTGGGCTATCCGCTCGCGCTGAAGCTCGCCGCCGCCGGGATCACCCACAAAACCGATGTCGGCGGGGTGATGCTGGGTATTCAAACCCCGGAGGAGTTGCGGACCGCGTTCGCCGCCCTGATGCAGCGGGTCCAGGAGCGCGCGCCGGGGATAGCGGTGCAGGGGGTCTATGTGCAGCCCATGGTGCGGGGCGTGGCCGAGGTGATCGTCGGCGTCGTGCGCGATCCGCAGTTCGGTCCCCTGGTCATGGCGGGCCTCGGCGGCACCGCCGTCGAATTGCAGCGCGCGGTCGCCTTCGAGCTGGCCCCGTTGACCCTCCGGCAGGCGCACGATCTGCTGGATCGCACGGCGGCGGGAACGCTGCTGGCAGGCTTCCGTGGAGCACCGCCCGCCGACCGGGACGCGGTGGCCGAGGTGATGGTCCGCTGCGCGCAGTTGGTGCTCGACGTGCCGGAAATTCAAGAGATCGAGATCAACCCGTTGATCGTGCGGGAGCGGGGCGCGGGGGCGGTCGCCGTGGATGCCCGGGTGCGGATCACGCCCCCGGAGCCGCGCCCAGGCCCGCCGTTTGAGACGACAGGCGGCGACCCGCTGCTGCGTCAAATGGTGGGGGCGCGTTTATAGGGAGGGCCGGGCTAGAGCGTCGATCGGGTGCTATGGACCTGCGTACGAAACCGGCGAGGCCGCGAGTCTTAGCTCATCCCCTACATCGCGCCAATGCGCGTGTGACACGGCGGGCAGCAAGATCGGCACCGGGGATAGGCCTAGCACCGCCAGGGCCACTTTGCCCCAGTGGAGGGCACTCTCCCCGTAGGCGGCCATGACGATCAATGCGGCACCGGAGGCCGCCGCCAGGTTGGCGATTTCTTCCGCGGGCTGGCCCTGGGCCAGTTCGATGCCCACCGGCAGGCCGGTGGCCGCGATCCGCCGGGCGATCTGTGTCAACTCCTGGGTGATCCGGTTGGCCTCTAGCTTCCCGGCTTCAATCGCCCAGGCGGGTACCTGAGCCGCCTGGGCGAGATAATCGAGAGGCTGTAAAACCGACACGATCAGCAGAGTGGCCCCCGCCGCCGCCGCGATCGACTCCGCCTCGTTGAGCGCCTCCCGCGCGGATGCGGAGTTGTCGAACGGCACCAGAATGATGCTACCCGCCCCCAGAGGCGGCAGGGTTTGCCCGCTATGCACCAGTAAGACGGGCACCCCCGCCATGCGCAGGACTTCCTCGGCGGTATGACCAAAGACCCGATCCAACGCTTCCCCGGCCCCGTGGGTAGACAACACCACCCGGGTAATGAACGGATCGCGATGGATGGCCTCCACGATGCGGGTGGGTGGGCTGCCGAAAGCCGTAGTGATAGTCACGAGCAGGCCCGGTTCACGGATTTGGGCAGCCACTTGTTCCAGATAGGCTTGCGCTTCTGCTTGTGTTTCTTCGCATTCCGGGGCTACGGTCTCTCGGCTGCTGGTCGGCGTCTCGGGTGCCATAACCCGCAAGAGCAGTAGCTCGCCGCCTAGCGCCTGGGCAAGCGATGCGGCGGCTGGCGCAACGGCTGCGGCCCGGGCCGATCCATCTAAAGGCACCAGTACCTTGTGCATGTAGTGCTCCCCTCTGACTCAGGCAATCCTTTGGTGCGTCTGTCGCGTTCGTTGGTCCTTCTGACTCGGGACCAATAGTCCTTCGTTAGTCCTCCCGGCTCGGGACCAATGGTCCCGAGTCGATTCTATTGTCGCACCCCGAAGTGAACAGGCGGGTGTTAAAAGGTGGTGAAGTGGTGAAAATTTCCGCTGTCGCCATCTTGCAAACGTGGTGCCCGGATCCCTGGCTCTTTATACATGAAACATTCACCGAGGAATACCTCACAATTAACCTATCGAATCTATAATAGATATTGAGGAGATAGAGCAGCTTAAAGGGCTGGCCCCTCCCATAGCGGGTCGGCACAGCCCTCGTGACCGGTTACGGGCACAGCGCTGCGCTATACGGATGATCGACCAGCTTTCTCCTTACGCCGGGTCCACTGGGGATCCGGCCAACCACCCGCAGAAACGAAACAGGAGGACCGATCAATGACTAAGCCAACGACAGAAGCCCCTATTCATGACGGCGTCGAGGCGACGCACCATTTTGTGCAGGAAGCGACGACTGTTGCCCGCCAGGCGACCGAGCGCAACCTCCACACAACCCAACAACTGGCCGAGATCTGGACCACCAGCGTCGAAGCCAATATGAAAGCCGCCTTCGAGTTGCAGAATGCGGCGATTGCCGCCAGCCGCTCGCTGATGGAAGTCACCGGCGGCGTTCCGCCAACCTTCTTCCAACAATGGACCGATATGGTCCATCAGGCCCAGCAGGCCACGTTGGATGCCTGGAAGGCGGGCAAGCGCGTTAGTGAGCAGTTCCAAAACACCAAGTAAGCGGCTGAGACCGCGAGAGTATCTCCGGCAAGTGAAGCGCTTCCCCCACTCCGGGGGAAGTGTGAAGCGCGGGATACCGTGAGCCGGGCAGAGAAGAGGGTAGCGTAGCGTCGTCCCCAGGCGCACTGCGCTACCTTTGGCTGCCCCGGCTTAGTACGGCAGAATCAGATGGGAATCGGGAACCGGCTGCCGCTATGACGGCGGCTTGAGGGGCAGCACCCCGGCTGGGACCGGGCTGCCTGGAGCGTGAGCAACATGGCAATTGAACTAACCGATCGTGTGGCGATCGTTACCGGCGGGGCCGGCGGCATCGGTCGGGAGACCTGCTACACGTTCGCCCGCGCAGGCGCAGCCGTCGCTGTTTGGGACATGGCCGACGCGGCAGGGCAAGCGATTGTACAGGCGATTACGGCGGAAGGTGGGCGCGCCGCGTTCTATCACGTCAACGTGACCAACCACGCGGAGGCCCTGGCCGCTGCCGAGGCAACGCACGCCCATTTTGGGCGCATTGATATCCTGGTCAACAACGCGGGCATCACCCGCGACGCGCAACTGGTCAAGCTACAGCACCACCATCTGGTCAGCAAGATGACCGAGGGGGAATTTGACTCCGTGGTGGCCGTCAACCTGAAGGGTGTGTTCAACTGCACCCAGGCCGTTTTGACCTATATGATCCCCCAGGGACACGGACGGATCATCTCCGCCGCGTCAGTGGTGGCGCTGTACGGCAACTTCGGCCAGACCAACTACGTGGCGACCAAAGCCGGGGTCATTGGCATGACTCGCGTCTGGGCGCGCGAACTGGGCAAGCGCGGGATCACGGCCAATGCGGTCGCCCCCGGCTACATCGCCACCGAGATGACGGCGGCCATGCCCGAAGCGGCCCAGCAACATATGATCGCCCACACCCCCGTTGGTCGCCCCGGCCAACCCTCCGACGTCGCCAACGCCTATCTCTTCCTGGCCTCCGACGAAGCCAGCTTCATCAACGGCGCGGTGCTGAGCGTGGATGGCGGGCTGGTGCTGGGGACGTAGCCGAGATCGGCGCGAGGATTGACTGCTAAAACCGCTACCTGCGCGATAGCAGGCCCGGATCTCTGCCCGCCTAATGCCGGGCGGCCCCACGCGGGACCGCCCGGCATAAAATTTAGTGCGGGTGTGTGAGGAAGAAACGCACCATTTCCGCCGAGGCATTGGGGCCGTGCGGATCGCTCCACTTGTCGTGCGCGCTACCACCCGCCCAGGCGTGCTCTGCCCCGTGAATCGTCCATTGCTCCAGCAGGGTGTGATGATCAGCGGCGCTGTACTGGGCCTGCGTGTAAGCCCGCCCGCCCGGCACCTGGCCCCGCTGCGCGGTTACATTTACCGGCCCGCCGCCACTGAGTGCCTTGTAGGCCGCCAGCCACTGCTGGATCACGAACCCGGCGTTGGCCGGATGGACCAGCCGATCCTGATCGCCCTGGAACAGAATCAGCGGGACGATCCGGCCTGGCCCGGCGGTAGGTGTGGCGCGGCGCGTGGCCGGGAGGGGACGGCCCGAACGCCCCCCCCGCATCGCCAGCATCGCCGAGATGAGGCTGTGGGCAGCCCCATAGGGCACCCCGGAATGGACGCCGATGGCGGCATAGAGATCGGGATAGGTGGCCCCCATGATCGTGGCGAGCGCGCCCCCCGCCGAGATCCCGGCCAGATAAACCCGCCGGGGATCGACCTCATACTGGGTCATAATCTGCCGGGTGATCCCGGCGATCAGGGACGGTTCGCCAACCCCGCGCTGCTGATCGCTGGACCGCCACCAGTTCCAGCAGGTCGTGCGATTGGCGTGGGTGGACTGCTGGGGATAGAAGACGACGAAGGTATGCTCCTCCGCCAGCAGGTTCATGCGCGTGCTGGCCGCCAGTTCCTCCACCGACTGGGTACAGCCGTGGAGCATCCCGATCAGCGGGAGCGGCTGGCCCGCATAACCGCCCGGCACATACAGCTTGTAATGGCGGGTTCCCGCCGCGTTCGTGTAGACGCCGGAAATAAAACGCCCGGCGGCGCGGTCTGTCGACAGGTCAACCATCTAGCGTTCGACCCGCTCTGCATTCGACATACGATCTCCTCTTTTCAGTAAAACGTATGATCCCCGGCCTGCCCCCACTGCGCCCGCCGGTTGCGAGCGCAACATAGATTTGTGCAAGATCTACGCCATCGCTATCCGTGAATAGAGGACCGTCACCTGCCGCTGTTACCAACCCGCAACCCGTGTACATCGCCCGTTTCACCGGCCCGCGCTATAGTGAAAGTAGGGGAATCGCCCACCGATTCCCCCCCGGTGGCACCCGTTAGCGGCGCGCAGGGCACGCTCTGGAGCGCGCCACCCGCAGCGGGGAGCACCCGGCAGAGGGGGCGACCCTCATAGTGTGGGGGATCGATTGCTTCCGCTTGCTTCAATATAATAGGAGGGAATGATAAGTTAACCGCCAAGCAGGCCGACCTGGCCGGGCCGGGCATCGGCAACTATGCCGAGTTAGCAAACATCCTGCCGAATGATTATGGCGCGGCGCTGACGCCGAAAGAAACGCAATTGGCCCTTTTTGCCGTCAAGGATTATATCGAAGAACACCTGTGCAAAGCGCTGAAGCTGATGCGGGTGACGGTGCCGCTGATTGTGGACGTGGAGAGCGGCGTCAACGATATGCTGGACCGCGACGGCTCGCGCACCCCGATCCAGTTTCATATCGCCAACGACTATAACCAGCAGCCCCTCGACGCGCAGGTGGTGCAGGCGGCGACCAAATGGGAGAGGATCGCCCTGCGCCAGTTCAACATGCACCCCGGCGAAGGCTTACTGACCGATATGCGCGCCGTGCGCAAGGAGTATTTCCTCGATCACGACCATAGCGCCTACGTGGACCAGTGGGACTGGGAACTGGCGATCACGCCGGAGCAGCGCAACCTGCAATACCTGACCGAGGTCGTCCAGAAGATCTGGCAGGTGCTGCGCGGCGCAGAGGCCCACGTGCAGACCCTGTTCCCGCAACTGAAGTCCGACCGCTACCCCAACCTGCCTGAAACGCTGACCTTCCTGCACGCCGAAGACATCCCCGACCGGTACCCCGACCTACCGCGTAAGCAGCGCGAGAACCGCATCCTGCAAGAGTTCCCCGCCGTGTTCATCTATGGCATCGGCTGGCCGCTGAAGGACGGCTATCCGCACGAAATGCGGGCCGCAGACTATGACGACTGGAGCACCGAGACGGTCTCGGCAGACGGGCGGCCTATGCACGGCCTGAACGGCGATATCCTGGTCTGGAACCCGGTGACCCACCGCCGCCACGAACTGTCCTCGATGGGCATCCGCGTGACCGCCGAGACGTTGGTCCGGCAACTGGAGATGAGCGACCAGCGGGATTTCCTGCGGCTGCCGTATCACCAGGCCATCCTGAATCACGAAATCCCGCTGAGCATCGGCGGCGGAATCGGGCAATCACGCACCTATATGTACCTGCTCAAGAAGGCCCACCTGGGCGAGGTCAGCGTCACCGTCTGGCCCACGATCCTCAAAGAACTGGGCCGCGAGCGCAACATCTTCGTGCTGGAATAACCATGCGCGGCCTGGCACCCGCCCTGACAGGCGCAACGGCCCGCAGTGAGAGGCCCATTGGCTCTAGCAACCCGTGGATTTCCACCCGGTGTTCACCCGGATACACCCTATTCTATACCCCGCACTGCTACACTAGAATTGAAGCAGGGCCATTCGGGTGTGGAACGAGCATAGCATGGTTTCCGCCAGGCCCCGGCAGACGCTATTTTTAAAGTTTCAATGAGGAAACGCGAAAGGACTCAGGTGGTTTGGGATGGTAGAAGAACGAGAAATTGTGGTACTGAGCGGCGCACGCACGGCCATTGGCAAGTATGGCGGCACTCTCAAGGACTTTTCGCCCACCGATTTGGGGGGAATGGTGATCAAGGAAGCCGTCCAGCGCTCCGGTTTGGAGCCGCAGGAAATCGGCCATGTCGTGTTCGGCAACATCCTCCACACGGATAGCGGCGACATGTATGGTGCCCGCCTGGCCCTGATCAAAGCAGGCCTGCCGATCGAGGTACCCGGCCTCACCCTCAACCGGCTGTGCGGCAGCGGCTTGCAGGCCATCGTCACTGCTTCCCACTATGTGAAGCTCGGCTATACCCAGGCAGTCGTAGCGGGCGGCATGGAAGTGATGAGCCGGTCGCAATACTGGCTGCCCGGCATGCGCTGGGGCCAGCGCATGAACGACGGCGCGGCGATCGATTCGATGGTCGCCCTGCTGACCGATCCGCAGGATGGCTGCCATATGGGCATCACCGCCGAGCGGGTGGCAACCAAATATAACATCTCGCGGGCCGACCAGGACGCACTGGCTGTCGAAAGCCATCGCCGGGCCGTCCACGCCATTGACAACGGCTACTTCACCACCCAGATCCTGCCCATCGCGATCAAAACCAGGGCGGGCGTCACGATGTTCGACACCGACGAAGGGCCGCGCCGCGAGGCCAATCTGGCCGCGATGGCGAAGCTGAAGCCCGCCTTTGATCCCAACGGCACCGTCACCGCCGGCAACGCCTCCAGCATCAACGATGCTGCCGCTGCGGTGGTCATGATGGAGCGCCGGGCCGCCGAAGAGCGCGGCCTGAAACCCCTGGCCCGGCTCGTCGCCGATTCTGTGGCGGCAGTCGATCCGAAATATATGGGCCTGGGGCCGATCCCGGCGATCCGCTCCCTGCTGGAGCGCACCGGGCTGACGCTCAAGGACATGGACGTGATCGAACTGAACGAGGCTTTCGCCGCCCAGGCCCTCGGCGTCATCCGCGAACTGGACCTGCCGATGGACCGCACGAACCCCAACGGCAGTGGCATCTCGCTCGGCCACCCGGTCGGGTCCAGCGGCACCATCCTGACCCTGAAGGCCCTGTACGAGTTGCAGCGCATCAACGGGCGCTACGCACTGGTCAGCCTGTGCATCGGCGGCGGCCAGGGCATTGCCGCGATCTTCGAGCGCCTCTAACAGAGTGCAGAATACGCCGAGTACACAACACCGATCACGGTTCACGATAGATAGCTTAGCTGGAGGGGAAGTAAATGAAACATTTAGAAGGCAAAGTCGCCTTTGTGACCGGCGGATCGCGGGGCATCGGGCGGGCCAGTGTTATGGCCCTCGCTGCCGAAGGGGCCAAAGTCGCCATCTGCTATCACGCGCATGAAGACGCGGCGGTTGCCGTGCAGAAAGAAATCATCAGCAACGGCGGGGAGGTGCTCGTCGTCCAGGCCGATATCGCCGTCAGCGCACAGATCCGCGCTGCGATCCAGCATGTGATGGAGCAGTGGGGCCGCATTGACATCCTGGTCAATGACGCGGCGATCACCCACGACAAAACCCTGCGCAAGATGACCGACGAGGACTGGCAGGAAGTGATCAACGCCGACCTCAGCGGGGTCTTCTACGCCATGTCGGCGGTGATCCCGTCCATGATCGAGAACAAGTACGGGCGGATCATCAATATCAGTTCCTACACAGGCCATTATGGCAACTTTGGGCAGGCCAACTACGGCGCGGCCAAGGCGGGCGTGATCGGTCTGACCAAGACCGCTGCCTTAGAACTGGCCCGCTATAACATCACCGTCAACGCGATCTGCCCCGGCTACACCGAGACGGACATGATGGCGACGATCCCCGGCAACATCCGGGAGCAACTGACCGCCAGGATCCCCGTGGGGCGCTTCGCCCAGCCGGAAGAGATCGCCTGGGGCGTGCTCTTCCTGGCCGCCGATACCGGGTTTGTGACCGGCCAGGAGATCGGCATCAACGGCGGGATGGGCATGTAGTATTGCCACAGGCAAGAAAGGAAACGCACACCATGAGCCAAATTCCTAAGGAACGGACCAACTTTCTGGATCCATTTGGCATGATGGAGATCTGGAAACAATCGCGGGACGCGAACCTGGAAATGTGGGCGAAGTCCATGACCGACCTCGTCAATTCGGACGAGTACGCCCAGATGACGGGGACGGCGTTGGCGCAAAGTCTGGCCCTCTCGCAACCCTTCCGGCAGATGATGGAACGGACGATGACCAGTACCCTGCAAATGTTGAACATGCCCAGCCGGATGGAAGTCACCACCCTGGCCGAGCGCGCGGTCAACATCGAAATGCGCCTCGATGACCTGGATGCCAAGCTCAGCACCAACCAGAAGGCGTTGCTGGCCGCGCTGAAGACCACCATCGAGGGGGCAGTGCGCGAGGCCACACAGGCAGCCGTGCAAGAGGCCGTGAAAGAGGCGGTGCGCCAGGCGATGGCGACCCCGACCCGCCACCTGCGCGAGATTGCGGCCCAACTGACCGCACTGGAAGTCCAGGTCGCGGCGTTGCAGGCGGCGGGAGCGCCGGTGGCACCGCCGCCCGCTGAGAAAAAGCAGGAGGGCAAGTGATGACTACCCGAACATCCGCACCTGATACCGAGAAATCCGAGATCGCGAAGCTGTGGGAGAACTGGGAAACCCTGCGCCATGTGACCACCACGCGCTATCCGGTGGGCCAGACCCCGCATGAGGTCGTCTGGACCCTCAACAAGGCCAGCCTGATCCGCTATCTACCGACCCACCCGTCCACCCGCAAGCACCGGACACCGTTCTTGCTGGTCTTCGCCCTGATGAGCCGGGCCTACATTCTCGACCTGCGCCCAGGGGCCAGCTTCGTCGAATATATGGCGAACCATGGCTACGATGTGTACCTGCTCGACTGGGGCGAGCCGGGCTACGAGGACCGCAACCTGAAGTTCGATGACTACGTGCTGGACTATATGCCCCGCGCGATCCGCAAGATGAAGGAAGTGTCGGGCGAGGAAGAGTTCAGTATGCTCGGCTGGTGCATCGGGGCCATCCTGGCGACCTCCTACGCGGCCCTGCGCCCCAACGATGGCCTGCGCAACCTCATTTTGCTGACGGCCCCGCTGGACTTCAGCAATCAGGATATGGGCGGCTTCGCCAAGTGGGTGCGCGGCGACTATCTCGACATCGAGAGCGTCATCTCGGCCTTCGGCAATATGCCCCCCGAGATGCTCGACGGGGGCGCGAAAGCGCTCAAGCCGATCGAGAACTACATCAGCAACTACGTCCGCCTGCTCGACAACCTGGATAACCCCAAGGTGGTCGAATCCTGGCACGCGATGGATACCTGGGTCAACGACCCGATCCCGATGCCCGGCGGCGTCTTCCGCCAGCTCGTGACCGACTTCTTCCGGGGCAACAAGCTGGTGAAGGGCACGCTGACCATGCGCGGCGAGCACGTGAGCCTGGCGAATGTCCGCGCCAACCTGCTCAACTTCATCGCCGAGCAGGATCACATCACCCCGCCGTGCGAGTCCGAGAATACGCTCCCCCTGTTCGGTAGCAAGGACAAGGAGATCGAGCGGATCAAAGGTGGGCACATTGGCCTGATGCTCAGCAGCACGGCCAACAAGATCACCTGGCCGCGCATCGAGGCCTGGCTGCGCGCCCGGTCCGACTGACCCCAGGGGGTGGCCCCCGCCCCCCCGGCGGGG
>JBBSAN010000043.1:0-17164 GCA_038252265.1 Chloroflexia bacterium | reverse complement strand
TCCTTCCCGCCAGATGCCGCCCCCCCTGCCGTCGCCGCCCGCTGCTGCGGACCCCGCCGCCACCCTGCTGACCACCAAACTCTTTGTCCCGCCCGCCCGCTCCCAGCTGGTCCGCCGCCCGCGCCTGTTCGACCGCCTGGAAACCGGCCTACGCGGCAAACTGACCCTGATCGCCGCACCCGCTGGTTCCGGCAAGACGACCCTGCTCAGCGCCTGGCGCGCCATGACGACGGGCACCGCCCCGCCCTGCGCCTGGGTGTCGCTTGACCCGGCGGATAATGACCCGCTGCGCTTTTGGAGCTACGTCCTCGCCGCCCTGGACGGCGTCGCGCCGGGGGTCGGTACGACCGCGCTGGCCCTGCTGCAAGCGCCGCAGCCGCCGCCGATTGACCGCATCCTGACCGGCGTGCTGAATACCTTCAGCACCGCTAGCGCCAACGGCCCCGCGCCCCAGGTGGTCCTGGTCCTCGACGACTACCACGTCATCACCGCGCCCGCCATTCACGAGGCGTTGGCCTGGCTGCTGGACTATCTGCCGCCCGCCCTGCATCTGGTCCTCCTGACCCGCGCCGATCCGGCCCTGCCGCTGGCCCGCCTGCGGGCGCGGGGAGACTTGACCGAACTGCACGCGGTCGATCTGCGCTTCACCCTCGATGAAGTCGCCGTCTTTCTCAACGATATCATGGGGCTGGCGTTGACCGGTGACGACCTGGCCGCGTTGGAGGCCCGCACCGAAGGTTGGATTGCGGGGCTGCAACTTGCGGCGTTGGCGCTGCGCGACCATCAGGACCGCGCAGGCTTCATTCGCACCTTTACCGGCAGTAATCGCTATATCGTGGATTACCTGGCCGCCGAGGTGTTCGCGCACCAGCCCGCCCCGATCCAGACCTTCTTGCTCCACACGGCCATCCTCGACCGCATGTGCGGCCCCTTGTGTGACGCGCTCCTGGATCGCGTGGTAGCCGACCCAGACAGCCCGGCTGTGGCCCTCCGCCCGGACGCAGCCAGCCTACCTCCCGTCGCGCTTGGTGATCCGTCCAGCCAGAACATGCTGGTGGATCTGGAGCGGACCAACCTGTTTGTCGTGCCGCTCGACGAGGACCGGCTGTGGTATCGCTACCATCATCTGTTTGCCGACGTGCTCCGGCAGCGGCTGGCGCGCAGTACATCGGGCGCGACCGTGGCGGCGCTGCACGGGCGGGCCAGTGCCTGGTACGAGCAGCAAGGGTTGGTCGCGGAAGCGGTGCAGCACGCGCTGCTGATGCCGGACGGCGCGCGGGCGGTCCAGTTGATCGAGCGGTACGGCCTGGGCGTCATCGTTGGAGGGCAGGTGCAAACAGCGTTAAGCTGGCTGAGCCGGCTCCCGGCGGACCTGCTCCGGACCCGCCCCCGGCTCTGCATCTATTACGCGCTTGCCCTGTTGTTCACCAATGAACTGGCCGCCGCCGAAGCCCGCGTGCAGGATGCTGAATGCTGCATCGGGCCGGACACCCCGCCCGACGATGCCCAGACCACGCGGGGCAACGCCGCCGCGATCCGCGCCAATATCGCCCTGTACAGCGGCGATCTCCCCGCCTGTGTCGCCTACGGCGAGCAGGTGCTGGCGCTGCTGCCCGAGCGCGAGGTGATTGCCCGCACGACCGCCCGGTTGCATGTGGCCCGCGCCTTTCGCGTGAGCGGCGATGTGACGGACGCCGCCGAACGGCACGCGGTCGCGGCGATTGGACCGATCCGCACCTCGGGGAGCCTGTTGGGGACGCTGGGAGCGGTGGTCAACCTGGCGCGGCTCCAGACGTTGCAGGGCCGGCTGCGCGCGGCAGCAGCCACGTATCATGAGGTGGACCGGATCGCCACCGGCCCCGAAGAGCTACCGGGGATCCACGGCAGCCCGGCCTATTACGTGGGCCTGGGCGATCTGCATCGCGAGTGGAATGAACTGGACGTCGCCCAGGGGTACCTGGCTCCGGCCATGGAGTTGCTTCCGCAGCGGCGGACGGTTGATGCCGAGGACGTGGCCCGCGGCTATATGGCCCTGGCGCGCCTACAGCACGCGCGGGGTGCGCACGCCACCGCTCAGGGGACGCTGGCAACCTTCATGGACCTGGCCCAGCAGCGAGGCTTTGTGCCCCACTTGCTGACGCGCGGGGCAGCGGTGCAGGCGCAGCTCGCGCTCGCCGCCGGTAACTTGCCTGCCGCCGTCGCCTGGGCGGACGCAAGCGGGCTACACGCCGTTGATGATCGTTCCTTCCTGCGTGAAGCGGAGTACCTGGTCCTGGCCCGCGTCTGGATTGCCCAGGCGAGCAACGGGGCCGCTGGCGACTTCCTCCCACAGACCCTCGACCTGCTGGACCGGCTCCTGGCGGATGCCGTAGCGAAGGGCCGCCGGGCCAGCGTGCTGGAAATCCTGATCGTGCGGTCCCTGGCGCTCGCGGCGCAGGGGCACCGGCCCGACGCGCTGGCAACCCTGGCGCGGGCGCTGGGGCTGGCTGCGCCGGAGGGCTATATCCGCTGCTTTGTTGACGAGGGCCTGGCGATGCGGGGGCTGCTCCACCAGGTTAACGCTCAGGGGATTGCGCCAGACTACATTCCCCGGCTCCTGGCCGCCTTTCCCCAGGAGCCAGAGGCTGGCGCGGCGGGGCCTAGCGCGCTCATGCCAACACTCCCAGCGCCCCCCCCACCCGGTGCGACCCTCCAGGAACCCCTCAGCGAGCGGGAGCGCGAGGTGCTGCGCCTGATTGCGATGGGCCAGTCCAATGCCGAGATCGCTCGGACGTTGGTGATCGCCGTCAGTACGGTCAAGACCCACACCAACAGCATTTTCGGCAAGCTGGGGGTCACCAGCCGCACCCAGGCGGTGGCCCGCGCCCGTGATCTGCACCTGATCTAACCCCCCGATCTTCCCGTCCCCTCCCTACTGGCTCGTAGCTGCCGCATTAATCCACCCTGCCGCCACCTGCCAATCCACCTTTGGTGGGGTCCGCGCGTCCCCGCCGCCTGCTATGCTGAACCTGTTGATGATTTAGCAGCGCGGAGCGGACGATGACCTTACACTACCAAATCACGGTCCAAGAATATCTTGAGGATAGCTGGTCGCCCTGGTTCGACGGCTTGACCCTCACCCACGCCGCCGACGGGGCCACCACGCTGGCCGGCCCGGTGCGTGATCAGACCGCGCTCTATGGCCTGATTGACAAGGCACGCGACCTGGGCCTGACCCTGATCGCCGTCGGAATCACCCCGACGGCAGCGGCTCCCGCCGCACCCTCCGGCCCCCAGACCCGATCGGATAGGGCTGTTATATGAGCCGCGCATCAACATTGATTGACCGATGGACCTGCAATACATGGGAGGAACGCACGATGGCAACGATGACGAACACCCTACACACCACTTCCCCCGCCCGGCGCATCGGCCAGCGGGTACGGCGTGGGATCGCTCGCACCCTGGCCGTGCTGACCGGCGGGATCGCCCTCCTGGCCGTAGCCGGGGCCAGTTACGAGGCAATTGCTGCCGGAGGAGATGCACAGCGGTATCCGGCCCCCGGCCAGATGATCGATGTTGGCGGCTACCGGCTGCACATCCAGTGTACCGGCACGGGCAGCCCGACGGTCGTGCTCGACGCCGGGCTGGGCGGCAGCTCGCTCGACTGGGGACTGGTCCAGCCTGCCCTGGGCACGACCACCCGCGTATGTGCGGTGGATCGCGCCGGGATGGGCTGGAGCGACCCTGGCCCGCAGCCGCGCAGCCCCGGTCAGATTGCCCGCGAGTGGCACACCCTGCTCACCAATGCGGGCATCGCCGGACCCTATGTGCTGGTTGGGCACTCGCTCGCCGGCAAGAATGTGCGGATGTTCGCGCTCCAGCACCCCGACGATGTCGCCGGGCTGGTGCTGGTCGATGCCCGCAGTGAGTATGTGGACGCGCACACCTCGGCGGCGGAGGCCAGCGCCTTCCAGCAGGCGATGCAGGCGGAGGGCGGGATCTATGCGGTGGCCCGCCGGTTGGGGATCGCCCGCCTCTTCGGGACGACCCTATTCGGGGCACCAGGGCTGGACGGGGAGACGCGCACCGCGATGGCCCTGCTCACCACGCAGCCCCAGGCGATTGCGGCCACGAGCGGCGAAGGGGCACAGCGCGCGGCGGACGATGGCGCGCTCCAGGCGGCTCCGTTGCTGGGCAACCGCCCGCTGATCGTCCTGGCCTCGGAAGAGAACATGACGCACACCCCGTTCTGGCCCGAAGCCCAGCGCCGGCTGGCTGCGCTCAGCACGGCGGGCCGCCTGATCGTTGCCCAGGGGAGCGGGCACTACATCCACTGGGAGCAGCCTGCGCTGGTAATCGACGCGGTGCGGCAGGTGGTCGCGACGGCGCGGGGCCACTAGGCCCAGGGCGATCCGGTCCGCACGCGGACTGGCTCCTGACCCGGTCGCCATCGCACAAGCTCCAGTAGACAACTGCATTCAGTCCACAACACGACAAGGAGATCCCACATGATGAAGTTCTTGCGCATTGGCCTCCGCATTGGCCTCTACGCACTGGCGGTCATGCTGCCGATTGGGGCGCTCGCCGCGATGGGGTTGTATTCGACAATGCGATTGACGCGACCCAAACCGACACCGCTGGCTATTCCCCCGACGGGGGTTACGGCACCGCACACCAAACCCTTTGACCCGGCAAAACCCACGGTCGCCATCGTCCTGGGGAGTGATCGGACCGAGAGCACGGATTTTCTTATCCCCTATGAGCTATTCTCGGCCACCGGAGCCTACAATGTGTACGCCGTCGCGCCGGAACGCACGGTGACCTCGCTGGCGGGCGGTTTAGAGGTTCTGCCGGACTTTTCCTACGCTGAACTCGCGACACTGCTGGGCACGTCCCCCGCGCTGGTGGTGATACCCGCCTTCCCGGACGTGACCGGCCCGCAAAATCAACCCGTGCTGACCTGGATCAAACAACAAGCCGCCGGGGGATCGTTCCTGTTCTCCATCTGCGTGGGGGGCGAAGCGTTGGCGGCGACGGGCTTGTTGGATGGCCGTACCGCCACAACGCACTGGGGCGATATTGATCGGATCGAACAAGCGTATCCCGCCGTGCATTGGGTGCGTGGCGTGCGCTATGTGGACGGGGGCACCTACCTGACGTCCGCCGGGATCACCTCCGGCATAGATGCCGTCCTGCACACCATCGCGCAGCGTAACGGGGCTGGCGTGGCCCAGGCCATCGCGCAGCAACTGCATTATCCCAGCTACGCGTTTGTAGATAACCCCCAGGTGCAACAGGAGTCCGCCGGGCCAGGCTTGACGATGGTCGGGCTAATGAACATTGTTTTCCACTGGGATCATCCCGCAGCGGGCGTCTTATTGTATGACGGCGTGGGGGAACTGGAACTGGCCGCCACCTTCGACACCTATGCGGCGGCGTCCACCACCCGCTTGCTGAGCGTTGCGCCCACCCGCCAGCTAATGACCACCCGGCACGGGTTGCAACTGGTCCCACGGTGGAGCTACCGCGATGTGCCGGGGATGGATCGCTTGATCGTACCGGGCAGCCAGGCGCGGCAACAGGCGGCACCCGCCATCCAGGCGTGGGAGGCAACCGCGAACGCCGCGCCGGTTTTTTATCTGCACGCCGCCACCCCCGATCGGTTTGCCTTTGATGCGCCGCTCCAGGATTTAGCGCGGCAGGAAAATAGGCCGACCGCGGTGTTAGCCGCCAAGCGTCTGGAGTACCGGCCCGGAACGGTCCAGACGGACGGGTCGGGCTGGCCCCTGGGGATGCTGCGCGGGCCGCTGCTGGTGGGGTTGGCTAGCCCGGCCCTCACCTGGGCCTTCCGCACCCGTTGGCGACGGCGCTCTTCAACGCGGGTTGGCCGGGTAGCGGTGCAGCCGCCCGCGTGAGCCTGCTATTACTACGAGGATTGGCGACGATACGGTCCACAAGGAGGCACGATTATGGCTCTAGCAACCTGGTGGCGCGGCGATGCCCTGCCCTCCCTGGTGCCGGTCCCTGGGTTTCCTGCGGACGCATCGCGGGACGAACCCGTCATGGCTGCGGAGTTACGGGGACCAAACGAGAAGGACGCCGCAGCGCCCCTTCTCACATATACAGTATACCATAACCCCCCGCAGAAAAAAACCCTCTCGCGCCCGATTTATTGGTGCGGGTCCTGATTTATACTGTGCAGACACGATACGGCCAGCGGCGCGGAGGGATCTTCGCCGCTGGCCGTGTCCTGTCTGCTGTTCCGTAGAGGTCGCTGGCCCACCCCTTATCCCCGCAAAGGAGGGCGTTTATGGCTCTGACCCACCCCCAGGCGTTGTCCCCATTCCCGCCTGCACCGGCACCGCCCCACCGGACCTCGGCCCCGGCGCGCCGCCGGTTCGGGCAGATTCCCGAGGTGCTGACCATGCCGCACCTGACCCAGGTGCAGCGCGACTCGTTCGCCTGGTTCCTGACGACGGGCCTGCGCGAACTGCTGGACGAGATCTCGCCGATCACCGACTTCAGCGGCCAGGCCCTCGCGCTGCACTTCGGCGCGTTCCGCCTGGGCACGCCACGCAGCGCCTGGTGCGCGAGGACGTGTTCACCAGCATCCATATCGAAGCCTACGAAATCGCCGCCCGCGACACCCGGCTCGGCCCGGAGGAAATCACCCGCGACATCCCCAACGCGGGCGACGACAGCCTGCAAGATCTGGACGAGCGGGGCATCGTCTTCGTCGGCACCGAGGTGACGGCCAACGACATCCTGGTCGGCAAGATCACACCGAAGGGCGAGACCGAACTGAGCGCCGAGGAGCGCCTGTTGCGGGCCATCTTCGGCGAGAAGGCCCGCGAGGTGCGGGACACCAGCCTGCGCCTGCCGCATGGAGCGCGGGGCAAAGTCGTTGATGTACTGGTGTTCAGCCGCGAGAATGGCGACGAACTGGCCGCGGGCGTCAACCAGAGCGTGCGGATCCTGGTCGCGCAGAAACGCAAGATCGGCGTGGGCGACAAGATGGCGGGACGGCACGGCAATAAGGGGGTGATCAGCCGGGTGCTGCCGGTGGAGGATATGCCCTTCCTGCCCGACGGCACGCCGGTCGACATCATCCTCAACCCATTGGGCGTGCCCCACCGCATGAACATCGGGCAACTGTTCGAGACGCACCTGGGCTGGGCTGCCGACCGCCTGGGTTACCGGGTGGCGACTCCGGTCTTCGATGGTGCCAGCGAAGCGGTGATCCGCCAGGAGTTAGAGTTGGCGGCGCTGCCCCTGGATGGTAAAGTCCGGCTGTTCGACGGGCGGACCGGCGCACCCTTCGATCACCCGGTGACGGTGGGACAGATCTATATGCTGAAGCTGGCCCACCTGGTGGAGGACAAGATCCACGCCCGGTCGACCGGCCCGTACAGCCTGGTGACCCAGCAGCCGCTGGGCGGCAAAGCGCAGTTCGGCGGCCAGCGCTTCGGCGAGATGGAAGTCTGGGCGCTGGAAGCCTACGGGGCCGTCCACACGTTGCAAGAAATGCTGACGATCAAGTCGGACGACACGCAGGGCCGCGTGAAAACCTACGAGGCGATCGTCAAAGGGGAGCATATCGGGGAAGCAGGCGTACCCGAGGCGTTCAAAGTCTTCGTCCACGAACTGCAAAGCCTGGGCTTGAGCCTGGAAGTGCTGAACGACGCCGAGCACGTGCTGCCGTTGCTGAATGATGCCGACGCGGACAGCCCCGATGGGCTAGACCTCAACCTGGCTGGCTACGAGCCGGAGGGCGTGTCAGAACTGAGCACACGGAATCTCGCCCATGGAAGTTAAAGGGCTTCAGCGGCTTTGCACCTAAATTCCATCCTGCCCCACAATTACAATCGTTGCCCCAGAATTACCATGTCTCAGCGGGACCGGGGGTACGTGCTGCCCCCGCATCACGATGAGCAGAAGGAGTGTGGCTATGACCGAACATGAGGTGGTGATCGCCGGAGGCGGTCCGACCGGGCTGATGTTGGCGGGCGAGTTGGCGTTGGCGGGAGTCGACGTTGCCATTGTCGAGCGCCGCCCCAGCCAGGACCTCGCGGGTTTGCGCGCTGGCGGGCTGCATTCCCGCACCATCGAGGTCCTCGACCAGCGCGGCATCGCCGATCGGTTCCTGGCGCAGGGACAGAAGGCGCAGGTCGCGGGGTTCGCCGGAACCCCCTTGGACATCAGCAACTTTCCCACCCGGCACAACTATGGGCTTGGGCTGAGGCAGAATCACATCGAGCGCATCCTGGCTGGCTGGGTCGGCGAGCTGCGGGTGCCGATCACCTACGGCCTGGAGGTCACCGGTTTCGCGCAGGACGACACCGGCGTCGACGTCGCCTTGTCCGACGGCAGGTCGCTGCGGACGCAGTATCTCGTCGGGTGTGACGGAGGACGCAGTCTGATCCGGAAAGCCGCCGGCATCGAGTTCCCCGGGTCGGATCCGACGACCAGCAACCTGATCGCCGAGGTCGAGATGGCCGAGGAGCCGGAATTGGGCATCCGCCACGACGCCCGCGGTATGCATGCCCTGGGCCGGGTGGAGTACGAGATCCGCGACGGCAAGGTGGTCTACGGGGACAAGGGGCCGGTGGGGGTCATGGTGACCGAAGAGCACGTCGGGGCCGCGCGCGAACCCACCCTGGACGATCTCCGCGCGGCGCTCATCGCCGTGTACGGGACGGACTACGGGGTGCATAATCCCACCTGGATCTCCCGGTTCACCGATATGGCGCGGCAGGCCGCAGCCTACCGCGCCGGACGGGTGCTGCTGGCCGGTGACGCCGCCCACGTGCATCCCCCGGACGGGGGCCAGGGCCTCAACACCGGGGTGCAGGACGCGGTGAATCTGGGCTGGAAGCTGGCCCAGGTGGTCCACCAGACCTCGCCCGCAAGCCTCCTGGATACCTACCAGGCGGAACGCCACCCGGTCGCCGCCCGCGTGCTGCGCAACACGATGGCGTCGAGCACGCTGCGCCGCCCGGACGACCGCAGCAAGGCTGTGCGGGACATCATGGCTGAGCTTCTTGGCATGGACGAGCCGCGCAAACGCTTCGCCGGAATGATGTCGGGGCTGGACATTCATTACGACCTGGGCGAGGGACACCCGCTGCTCGGACGCCGTATGCCCGATCTCGACCTGGTCACCGCCGACGGCCCGCGGCAGGTCTTCACCCTGCTGCACGCGGCCCGGCCCGTGCTCCTCAACTTCGGGGAGCCGGGCGGCTTCGCCATCGCTCCCTGGGCACAGCGCGTGGTGGCGATCGCCGCCCAATATGCCGGCCAGTGGGAGCTGCCGGTTCTGGGCCAGGTCGCCGCCCCCATGGCCGTGCTGATCCGACCCGATGGCTACGTTGCCTGGGTGGGGGACGGCACCGATAGCGGATTGCGCGCCGCGCTGACGACCTGGTGCGGGGCACCATGACGCGACGCGATCGTCATTGCGCACCGCGCGGTTCGGCGCAGTGGTCGAACCGAACCCATGATGTTCGGCCCCGCCGGTCCCGACCGTGAACTGGTGTACCCTATCCGTCGCATCCGCCTGCCCGGTACCGTTCTGCGAGGCAAACCGCTCGTAGACGTGTTCTCGCATGTATTCGGCACCATCCGCTTTCGTGCGGCGGTCGGTGACCTTGACCTCCCGCCGGTGCGCAATGGACAGACGAACAGGAACAGATGCGGCCCCCCAGGGCGCTCATTCGCATCGTCATAGCGTGCGGGCGACCCTGGGGCGGCGGGCAGGGGCGGGCGCGCCTATGGTCGCGCTGGCCCGATAGTTGCTTTAAGCTCTGATGTACCAGCGATACGTAGGGCATGGTGACCGGGCGCGGCTCGGTCCTGTGCCGCAAAAGGAGTTCCTGACATGAGCGATAGCTTAGGCGATAAGATTGAAGGCAAGGCCCGACAGGTGGGCGGCAAGGTCCAGGAAGAAGTAGGCCAGGCCACCAACGACGCGAACTTGCAGGCGGAAGGCCAGGCGAATCAGGTCCAGGGTCACGGGCAAGAGGCCGTGGGCCACGTCAAAGATGCGGCCACGAACGTGAAGAACGCCGTGACCGATGCGCTCGACAACAACGACCCCAACCATTAGCCGCCCCCGGCGGTTGATGGAGTGGTATAACAACAGCGAAGGCACCTGGACCGGGTGCCCTCGCTGTTTGCCCTGCCGCACGCCTCCCCCGGCCACCACCGAGGCCGCGCCGCAACCGCCGACCTACTCTCGCGCACCGCGGGCAGCGTACTACACCCTCTGCGGCTGCGCGCTGCCCGCGGCGCACTGCCCGTTTCATCTTTATCCACTAAAGGAGTATTCTCGATGCCGATTGAGTTAACCCCGGCGGGGGAGACCTGGACCCAGGCGGACTTGCGCCGCTTGACCGAAACGATGATCGCCGCCATGGAGGCGGCCATCGCCGGCTGCCGTGATGCCGACGTGACCTTTGTTCCCCACGACCCGATGGCCGACGATACCTTCGCCAGCGATCCCGGCCTGACGACGCTCCCCTGGACGCTGGGCCATGTGATCGTCCACACCACAGCGAGCGCCGAGGAAGCTGCATTCCTGGCCGCCGAACTGGCCCGGGGGATCGAGCGCCCCGGTCGCACCCGCGCCGAGGTGCCCTGGGAGCACGTGACCACCATCGCCCAATGCCGCGCCCGCTTGGCCGAAAGTCGGCGCATGCGGCTGGCGAGCCTGGACCTGTGGCCGGACCCGCCGCACCTGGAGACGGTGTTCCGCTACCGCCCCGATAGCGCCCCGCAGGATGCCTATGGCCGCTTCGTCGGAGGCTTGCGCCATGACAACGCGCACATCGATCAGATCCGCGCCATTGTGCGCCAGGCGCAAGAGCAGTGGCAGGCCGCCTAACAGCGTGCTCCATCATCAACACCAGGGACACGCAGCCTGGCTGCGTGTCCTTTCCATTCCATGAAGAAAAACCTGACTCTGCCGGCCATACCGACGTTGCGTAGGGGACCGCCTATGGGGCGGCGCGTACAATACCTTACGGCCTGCTGCTTCCGCTGATCGGCCTGCTGTTCCTCGGCTGCGTTGTTGGCATGTGGCGACGAGCGCGTCGGCACTACAGCCGCAGCGGCTCGTAACCTCACGTGATCGGCATCTGCGCCCGCAGCGGGACATGGAACTATGCTGGCGCATCTCAAGCGATGCGCAGAAGAACGAGGGTTCAACGCGACCGCCCCGCACCATACCTGGCTAAAGTCCGGGGCGTGGCACGGTCGCGATTGGGGGTGTCGTAGCCAGAGGAGGGAAGCACGCGCCCACTCCGATTCTGTTTGCCCATCTTCAAGAATCACATAAACGAAATCTAGTTGGCCTGGTGCCACGACGAACGCGGGCATGTTGGGGAAGGCCTGGCCGTTCAAGGTCCAGACCTGGCCCCGCCGCCCGGCCCAGAAGCCGACATAGCCATCCAGCGTCATCATATAGGCCCGGTCGAAGTGGCTCTGGAGCGTCATCGCGTCCGCGCGGGCTGCCGTAGCCCACGAAATCGAACGGCGGCGCGGCGGCCACCGGTAGGGGGTTGGGCACGCTACACGGGCCGCCCGGCCCGGCCACAAGCGCGGGTGCGGCACTGTCCATAAGCAGCGCTATGTCGAGCTGGTTGATCCCGCATGACCATCCAGCCCGGCCAAAGCAGCGGCGATGGCCGACAGCACCTCGCTCCTGTGCTGGGAATGCGCAAACACCTGGCGCACCGGCATGTTGGCGGAGCCTTTCGGACCAAGGTCACCGCCCGCATACTCCGGCATCGTAGCGTGTATTGCGGCCAACGCGACGGCCCAGGCCGCAGGATCGTCAATAATCTCGCCAAGTGTATGATCGATGCTCAACGGCACCCGGTCCGGCTTTCGCATTCGGTGTAGAGATGACGCCTTGCCGGGACATGGCACAAAACACATCCCCCTGCCGGTCAGCGGTCTGAGGGCACGATGCGCACCGCGCAAACCTTGTATTCGGGGATCTTGGCTAAGGGATCGAGCGCCGCCAGTGTCAGGTTGTTGGCATTCTGGCGACCGGGGAAGTGGAAATTGGCGAAGATCACCCCCGGCCCCACGCGGTCGGTAATGATCGCGTGGGCCTCCAGCGTGCCTCGCCGCGATTCCACCTGCACCGCGGCCCCGTCGGCGACACCCAGCCGCGCCCCATCCTCCGGGCTGATCTCGACCAGCGCTTCGGGATACACGGCCAGCAGCGCCGGGGCGCGACGGGTCATCTCGCCGCCGTGCCAGTGGTAGAGAACGCGCCCCGTCGTGAGCAGCAGCGGATAGTTGGGATCGGGCAACTCCTGGGCCGGCAGATGGTCCACCGCGTGGAACCGGCCCCGGCCCCGGGTGAACTGCTGCGTGTGCAGGATGGGCGTGCCCGGGTGATCGGGCGCGGGCACCGGCCAGTACAGCGCCGCTTCCGCCGCCAGCCGGGCGTGGTTGACGCCGGCGTAGGCGGGCGTGAGCGCGGCGACCTCCTCCAGGATCTGCGCGGGCTGCGCGTAGGCCCACCCCGCGTGCGGCCCGGCAGGCGTCCGGTCGGTCAAGGCGAGCAGCCGCCGGGCCAGCTCGGCGGTGATCGCCCAATCGGCCCGCGCCGCCCCTGGGGGCGTAAGCGCGGGACGCATCAATTGCACCCGCCGCTCGGTGTTGGTCACCGTGCCCCCTTTCTCGGCGAAGGCCGCGCCGGGCAGCAGCACGTCGGCATAGGCCGCCGTCTCGGTGGGGAAGATCTCCTGTAGCACCACGAATTCACAGGTGTCCAGGCAGGCGCGGGTATGGTTGCTATCCGGCTCGGTCAGCACCGGGTCCTCGCCGAGGATATACAGGGCGCGGATGCCGCCCGTGCCCGCCTGGGGGATCAACTCGGTCACCGTCCGCCCCGGCTGGTCGCCAAAGAGCGGTTCGCCCGCCCCCGGCCCCGCCAGCTGCCAGCCCGCGGCGAAGCGCGCCCGCGCCGGGCCATCCGTGACGGGCTGATAGCCCGGCAAGAGATTAGGCAACGCCCCCATATCACACGCGCCCTGCACATTGTTCTGGCCCCGCAGGGGGTTAACTCCGCCGCCGGGCACTCCCATATTGCCCAGCAACATTTGCAGGTTCGCCAGGCTGAGGACGTTGAGCACCCCGGTCGTATGCTGGGTGATGCCCATGGCCCAGATGACCGCCATCGGGCGGTGCCGGGCGAGCAGCTCCGCCGCCCGCTCCAGGTCGGCTACGGGAACCCCGGTGATCGCGGCCACGCGCTCCGGCGGGTACTGTTCGACGGTGGCGCAGAATTCCGCAAAGCCCTCGCACCGGGCGGCGATAAAGGCCCGATCTTCCCAGCCATGCGCCAGGATCAGGTGCATCAGCCCGTTGATCAGCGCGACGTCGGTGCCGGGTGCCTGGCGCAAGTGCAGCGTGGCGAACTCGGTGATGTCAACGGCCCGCGGGTCGGCCACCACCAGCGGAATCCCGCGCCGCAGCACCGCTTGCCGCAGGCGCGCGCCAAAGACCGGATGCTGCTCGGTCGTGTTCGAGCCGATGATGAACAGGGCCTGGGCCTGCTCGGCTATATCGGCCATCGTATTGCTCATCGCCCCTGAGCCGAAGGCCATCGCCAGGCCCGTCACCGTGGAGGAATGGCACAGCCGGGCGCAGTGGTCCACGTTATGTGTGCCGATCGCCTGGCGGGCGAACTTCTGCATCAGGTAGTTTTCTTCGTTCGTACACTTGGCCGAGGCCAGCACGCCGATGCTATCCGGTCCGCTCTCCCGGCGCACCGCCGCGAGCTTGTGGGCCACAATCGCCAGCGCCGTGTCCCAATCCACCTCCACCCAGGCCCCGCGCCCGGCGGTGCGGTCCCGTGGCCCACCGTCCAGCAGATAACGGCGCACGCGCGGTTGGGTGAGGCGGTCCGGGTGGTGGACATATTCATAGCCGTAGCGGCCCTTCACGCACAGCGCTACTCCGTTCACCGTTGGGCCGGGCGGCGTCGTTACGCGAACGATACGCTCATCGCGGATATGCAGGCTAAGCTGGCAGCCCACCCCGCAATAGCCGCAGGTCGTCGTCACCTGGCGATCCGCCGTCCCCTGCCCCCAGGCCAGCCGGTCGGTCAGCGCCCCGGTGGGACAGACCGCCGCGCACAGTCCGCACGACTCGCAGCGCGCATCGAGCATGCTCGTCTCGGCTCCCGCCACGATGCGGGTCGTCGCCCCGCGTCCGGCCACGCCCCAGACAAACCGGCCCTGCACCTCGGCGCAGGCGCGCACACAACGGGTGCAGAGGATGCACTGGTTCCAGTCGACCCGAATGAACGGGTTGGGGTCGCTATCCACCGACGGCCCTGGCCGGGCGGGCACGGCCAGCGGGAGCGCCAGCCCGTAGTGCCGGACCCAGTGCCGGAACTCGTTCTCCGCCGCGCCCCCGTCGGTGCCGCTGTCGCGGTAGTTCTGGAGCAGCAATTCCAGCACCGTGCGCCGTAGCTCGACCAGCGCCGGGGTTTCCGTCCGCACGACCTGTCCCGCCGCCACCGGCAGGGTACAGGCCGCCACTGGTGCCCGCTGGCCGTCCACCTCAACCAGGCAGAGGCGGCAGGAGCCGACCGGAGCCAGCGCCGGGTGGTCGCACAGTGTCGGAATGGGGATCCCGGCGGCGCGGGCCACCGCCAGCACTGTCTGCCCGGCCTCGGCGGCGACCGGCTGCGCGTTGATGGTCAGGTGCAGCGTCATCGGTTAGCCCTCCTCGGCGCGGGCGAAGTCGGCGGGGAATGCGTCCAGTGCTGTCTGGATCGGCGTTGCCGCCGACTGGCCCAGCCCGCAGAACGACCCACTTTGCAGGACTCCCGCCAGCCGCCGCAACGCGGCCACGTCGCCGACCTGGCCCTGCCCGGCGGCCAGCCGGTCGAGGATCGCTGCGGCCTCCTGCGTTCCCCCCCGGCATGGCGTGCATTTGCCACACGACTCGACGGCGAAGAAATGGAGCAGTTCTCGCAGCAGGGCGACGGGCGACACCGACTCGTCGCAGACCAGCACCCCACCCGCGCCCAGCGCGACCCCGCGCGCCCCCGACGAATAATCCAGCGGCACGTCGAGCAGCGCTGGCGGCACGATCGTCCCCGCCGCCCCGCCGGTCAGCCCGAAATGGAAACGGCTGCCGGGGCGCAGGCCGCCGCCAAAGTCCTCGATCAGCTGGCGGAGGGTCAGGCCGAAGGGGGCTTCCACCAGGCCCGGGTGACAGATGTGGCCCAACAGGGTATAGAGCTTGGTGCCCGGCGTGGTGGCGGGGCTGAGCGCCCGATACCAGGCCGCACCGTGGGCGCTAATGGCGGGCACCGCCGCGAGCGTCTCCACGTTGCTGACCAGCGTGGGCCAGCCTTGATACCCCGCGCTGGGCGGATAGGGCGG
Source organism: Chloroflexia bacterium (assembly GCA_038252265.1). Taxonomy (GTDB): domain Bacteria; phylum Chloroflexota; class Chloroflexia; order QHBQ01; family JAICKM01; genus JBBSAN01. The sequence goes on along the minus strand of JBBSAN010000043.1, from coordinate 1,769 downwards.
GCGCAGGCGCGGCTCCCCCCGCCGCCCCTCCAACGACTCCAGCAGCGCCGTCTCCTCGCCGCAGATATACGCCCCCGCCCCCCGGTGGACATGGAGGTGAAAGGCGAACCCGCCGCCCCGCAGCACCCCCGCCGCGTCTGCCTGGGCGATGGCCCGCTCCAGCCGGTCCGCCTGCGCCGCATACTCGCCGCGAATGTAGATGATGCCCGTATCGGCCCCTACCGCATACCCGGCCAGGGCCATCCCCTCGAGGAGCTGGTGCGGGTCGGCGTCCATTAACACCCGGTCTTTGAAGATCAGTGGCTCCGACTCGTCGGCGTTGCACACCACATAGTGCGGGCGCGCCGGGGCCTGGGCCACCATGCGCCACTTGCGCCCGGCGGGGAAGCCGGCACCGCCCCGGCCCAGTAGCCCTGCGGCTTCGACCTCGGTAATCACCGCCTCCGGCGGCCCCGTATAGGCCTGCTGCAACGCCTGGTATGCCCCCAACGCCCGCGCGGAGTCGAGCGAGTCCGGATCGATCCGCCCGGCGCGGGCCAGGAGCACCCGCACTTCGCCCCGGCGCGGCGCGGCGTAGACGGGGGAGGCCCCTGCCCCCGAGGTACCGGGGGGGTTCCGCCCGCCGCGCCCGCCGTCGGTCACGCGGCCTGCGGCCCGCGCCTCTTCGGTTGGCCGGGGCACCCCCGCCGGATCCAGGGGACCGACCGGGGCCGCCCCGGCCAGGGCGGCGGGTGCCCGGTCGCACAGCCCCAGGCAACTGGCGCGCAGGATCAGCCCCCCGCCCGGTGCCGCCGTCAAGGCGTCCCGCACCGCTGCGGCCCCCTGGAGCCAGCACACCGGCCCATCACACAGGCGCAGGGGCACCCCATCCTGCGGGGGCACGGCCAGTAGGGCATAAAACGTCGCGGCCCCATACACCCGCATGGCCGGCACGTGCAGCGCACGGGCCACATCCCCGATGTTTTGGGTGGTCAGCCCACCGTGCCGCGCCTGAAGCGCCTGGAGGATGGGCAAGAGGGCTTCGGGATCCCTGGCGTGTTGCGCGGCCAGCCCGGCAATCTCCGGATCCAGGGGCTGTCGGGGGCTTCGCTGTCGGGGACTTCGCTGCCGGGCCATAACCGTCCTTCCGTGCTGCCTGCTCCGGGCGACTGCCGGGGCGCGCCAGACCACTTAACCATTGCAGAAGATCCCTTTATACCATAGCTCTATACCATAGCCGGGTGAAAACCTGGGTAAACCCCGGTGGCAGGATGGTGAATAAAGCGCCATCGCCAGGTTCTGCTCTTTGGTATGCACAACGCTCCCCAGTTCGTCGAGTTGGCACTCGGTGATAAGGCAGATCCCGCCACAGGTAGAGCATGACCCGGCGGCACTGTGGGGCTGCCCGATCCAGCCCAGCTGCGGTAGTGTCTTTATCAATTTGGACGATGCGTCCAGTCGCGCGCAGTGAATTGCCTGCGGCGCGGGCGCGCCCTGCGCGGACAACCAAGGCGGGTGCCGCTTGCAGATCGTAGAAGGCGGTACCCTAGCGCAGACTGACACTACTGGGACAGACTTGGCAGCGCGCTTGTTTCGTGCCATGACTCATGCCATTTTTAACCAGGCGGCTCTGCGCCCAGGGCTGCCCCTAGTACTACAACCGCACTTGCTGAAAATCTGGAGGTTCGGCCCCCCGCTTTCGGTAGTGGCTACGCTGGGCGAGGGCCTGCTTGTACCGACGATAAATCGACCAGGACAGCACAAACCCTGTAGAATGCCGCTGATTCCAG
>JBBSAN010000042.1:0-17208 GCA_038252265.1 Chloroflexia bacterium | reverse complement strand
TGCGGCCAATAGTTTTGCACGCACAAAGCATCGTAGAGCAGAGACGCCCCGGATCGGCGCGATGACCGGCTTATGGGGCCGCTGGGGTGCCAACAGGCCAGCTCTCGATGCCTCGTCGCGTCGCTGATCCGCCGTCGCGCCGCGCGGATCTTGCGCCATTGGACCCTAGCGGCGGCGGCGCGACGCCTGTGCAAAACTTTTGGCCGCACCCGCCGAAATTGGCGGCGATAGGGACGCACGGGCCAGGATGTCCACCGTCTTCAATAGGGGGTACTGCATAAACGGGTCCTGCGTCGTGTCTCAAATGGAGCCGCTGCCGAAGCTGATCAGGCGATAGAGTCGGCGCAGCGCTCCCACCCCCGAGCCCCGGCAGAAAGTGCCGGTATGCCCCTATTATAGCGCAGAGGGCGGTCCAGGGAAACGAGCAGTTGCACCCACCGCTATAATTAAGCAGGGTAAAAGGCGGACAAGCGGTCAGCAACCCCCTAACCACCGGCGCGTTGGCTCGTTATAATCTGTGCAGGGGGCATTCCCGCAACCAACGCGGGAGCGCGCAGGCGCGCGGGCGGAACCCCTACCCTATTTACGACGTTTACCGTATAATATTATCGTAGATTTTTACTATGGCTAACAGGAGCAGTCTTCCATGCAAACGTTAAAGCTCGTGCTCTTTCCCCTGCTCGCCAGTTTCGCGGCGTTGGTGATCCTGGTCGGTAGCTACTATTTTGCCAAGAGCAACATCCCCGCCCCTGCTAATGATGTGCCGATCACGCCGATCACCGTGCTGGGCGGGCCGATAACGCCCGATCCGATGGGGGCGTTTCTGACCCCGACCGGCGTCGAACGCGGCCCCGATGGGCGCTATATCAGCAGTGACCCGCGCCAGATCATCCCCGATAACAGCTTGCGCCGAGGGGCGATCTCGCGCATCCGCGTGCCCGACCATATCAACATCCAGACCGTCAAACTGGTCAACCTGCATGTCACCCACCCCGACACCGGGGAACTGGTCGTGCAATTGCTCTCGCCCGACCTGGTGCTCTATACGCTGGTGGAGAGCCTCTGCCCCGGTCACCAGAACTGGCTGGCCCTCACCTTGGATGACCAGGCGGGCAAGGCACTGGGCAGTGAATGCCTCGATAATCTCAACGATGCCTATGTGCCGCTGGAAGGCCACCGGCTGAGTATCTTCAACAACGGGGACGCCCAGGGGGAATGGGTGCTGACCGTGAAGGACAACAAGGCGGGAAAGATTGGCTACCTGGAAGGCTGGAGCCTGCTGTTCAACACCCCGTTCGGCAAGAACGGCACGCCCGGCCCGACCACGGCGGCCACGCCGGTAAACTCGGCGGTGGCTGCCACCCCGGCGATTACCCGCACGGTGCTCCCGGCCCGCACCCCGTCGCCGGTCTTGACCTTCACGGCACCTCTCGGGACGACTCCGACAACCGCTACGCTGGTGTTGCCTGGCCCGACCAGCACCCCTCCCCCACCCAGCGGGGCCGGACCAACCGTCAGCACCCCGTTGTCATTTACCAGCCTGGTGGCGACCGCACTGGTAAGTACGCCGCCCACCGCCCGCCCGGCGCTGACCTATACGCCGGTGCCGACCGATGTACCGCTGGTCTATTACCCCTAGCCTGAGTGATGGGCGAGGCAGAGTGGGAGGTAGCGTGCATGGAGCCGGGATCGACGGGTGGGCGTGAGGAGGAGAGCGCGGCCCCGGTGCGGGTATTCGTCGCCATCGAACTGGCGGGAGGCATCCGAGCGGCTCTGGCCGGGGTGCAGGCGCGGTTGGCGGCGGCCCGGCTCCCCTTGCGCCTGACGCGGTCCGAAGGCATCCACCTCACCCTCGCCTTTATTGGTGACATCCCGGCGGCTGCCGTACCGGCGCTGATCGGGGCGGTGGAAGGGGCCGCTACCGGGCGGGCGGTGTTCACCCTGCGGGCCGAGGGGCTGGGCATGTTCCCCAACGCCCGGCGGCCCCGCGTGGTCTGGGCGGGGATACAGGGCGACCCGGAGGATCGCACCCGGCTGGAAGCGCTCCACACCGGGCTGGCTGCGGCCTTGCCAGCGGCAGGCTTTACCGCCGACCCGCGCTTTGACCCGCACCTGACGCTGGCGCGGGTGGGCGACCGGGCGACCCCCGCCGAGGCTGCCGCGATCGGTGCCCTGGTTCAGACGCTCTCCCTCCCCACCGGGTTAGCCTTCGATGTCGCCCACGTCAGCGTCATGCGCAGCGACTTGCACCCCAATGGGGCGATCTACACCCGCCTCGCTGCCGTCCCCCTCACCCCGAAACCCTCCCAGGGATAGCGGCCACCCGCTCCCACACAGCCTAAAAAGAGCGGCGCATCCCACCGTAAGCACGGAGGAATGCGCCGCTTCTTCGTTGTGTTCAGCGTGTTTGGTTAGCCGCCGAAGCTGCCACCACTGCGAATGTTCGGGTCGTCGTGGCGCGGGCTATCTTGCCCGGCAGCGGGCGGGCTTTCCCGCCGTCCCAGTTCTTCGGCGGACAGCCCTCCGGCGGTGCCGCTGCGGAAGCCGCCCCCGCCACTACTGCCGCCACCGCGCGCCACATCCAGGTTCACTCCCCGATCAGACGGCTCTTCGAAGGCTTGCCCGCCCCCGCCGAAGCCGCCGCCGCTGCGGATGTTCGGGTCGTTATGCTGAGACTCGCTGCTGGTGGTTTGCCCGCCACCCCCAAAGCTGCCGCCGCTGGCGATGTTGGGGTCGTCATAGCGCGGTTGCTGGGTGCCTACGTTCTGGCCGCCGCCGCCGAACCCTCCACCACTGGTGATATTGGGATCATTATAGCGTGGTTGCTGCGGCGGCGGCGCCTGGGTTGTCGACCCACTGCTGCCACGGCGTGACATAAGCCAAAAGACCACGACCACGATAACGATCAGAATGAGCCACATCGAAATATCCATTGATTCTGTCCCTTTCATGGCGACTCACGCCGCGAGCGAGTCGCTACTGGATGCTGAAATTGGCGATCGGGCCAGGATTGCCGTTGATGATCAACTGCACGGTCCAATTCCCTGTCGGCAGGGCGACGCTATTGGTCCCTTGAATATGGAATTCCAGGTACGTATTGCTGTAGTCACGGTCGGCGGTGATTTCCTGGGTGTCCTCGCGAACGGTGCCGTTCGCGCTCCAGCGGGCAAAAATGCGATTGCCTTGTGCGAACTGCTGCACCTGCACCACGGCATAGACGGTGTCCTTCGAGTTGAAGGTGCTGGTCACGTTCTGCGGGACATTGCCGGAGCCGATCGACCGGGCCGTGACGAAAGCGCCGAGGCCTTGCACCTGGAAGGTACCGGTCGTGGCCGTCGGCAGGGTCTGTAAATCAGTTGTATTTCCCTGTTGCGGGCTGGACAGGCAGCCGGTGGCGAGCAGGGCCATCAGCAGCAGGCCGAGCAGGCCCAGGTTACGCCCGCGAGCAGCACGGGTTGAAGCGACAGCAAACATATAAATTGGGTTCCTCCTCCATCTGGGTTCTAAAGTGGTGCGCCCACCATAAGAACGATGCATTGTAGAAAACGAAACAGACCCGGCGTCGTGACGCGAGGGGCGCGCACGCCCGCGTATTGCTTAGAAGCGGGAACGGGTGCGCACGCGGGCGCGGGCGGCCTGACCGGGGCTGGTCGGCAGCGTCGAGCGGGCCGGGAACTTGCGTACCACAGGCAGCGGCACCGCCCCCCGCCGGGCTTGCCGCCGGGGGGACGGGGTGGTCAATGGGGCGGGTAGCCGCACCAATGCCGCCGCCAGGACCTCATCCATGTTCTCGACCAGCACAAACTCCATGCTCTCGCGCACATCCTCGCCCAGGTCGTCGAGGTCGCGGGCGTTGCGGGCGGGCAGGATCACGCGGGTCAGCCCGGCCCGCCGCGCCGCCAGCACCTTCTCTTTGATCCCCCCCACCGGCAAGACCCGCCCGCGCAGGGTGATCTCGCCGGTCATCGCTACATCGGGGTGGATCGGGATATCGGTCAGCAGCGAGGTCAGGGCGACCACCAGGGTCACCCCCGCCGACGGTCCATCCTTGGGCACAGCTCCCGCCGGCACATGGAGATGGATATCGTTCGTGTCAAAGAAGTAAGGATCGATGCCGAGCGCGACGGCGCGGGAGCGGACCCAGGTCAGGGCCGCTTGCGCCGACTCTTTCATCACGTCGCCCATCAGCCCGGTGTTAGTCAGCGTCTTGCCGCCGGGCATCTTGCTCGCCTCGATAAAGACAATGTCGCCCCCCACCGGCGTCCAGACCAGGCCGGTCGCCACGCCGGGGCGGTCGGTGGCCTCGGCAGCCTCAGCAATATAGCGCGGCTTGCCCAGCAGCGCGGCCACAGCCCCGACGGTCACGACATACGGCCCAACCGGCCCGCCCACATGGCCCTCGGCCACCTCGGTCGCCACCTGGCGGCAGATGGTCGCCAACTGGCGGTCCAGTTCGCGCACGCCCGCCTCGCGGGTGAAATCGCGGATGATCGCCAGCAACGCGGCATCGTCCCAGCAGATGTCGGCTTCGGTCAGCGCGTGGGCGGCCAGTTGGCGCGGCAGAAGGTGGCGCAAGGCGATTTCCAGCTTCTCTTCTTCGGTGTAGCCCGACAAGTCGCAGATCTCCAGCCGGTCGCGCAGAGCGGGCGGGATGGTATCCACGACGTTCGCCGTGGCGATAAACAAGACCGAGGAGAGGTCGAACGGCAGGTCGAGATAATGATCGCGGAACTCGGCCTGCTGCTCAGGGTCGAGCACCTCCAGCAAGGCGGCAGCAGGGTCACCCCGGCCATCGCTGCCCAGCTTGTCGAGTTCATCGAGCATAAAGACCGGGTCGTTACTCTGGACCCGGCGCAGCGACCCCAGGATGCGGCCCGGCAGCGCGCCCAGGTAGGTGCGGCGGTGGCCGCGAATCTCGGCCTCGTCATGTACCCCCCCCAGCGAGAGGCGGACAAACGGGCGACCCAGTGCCTCGGCAATCGATTGCCCCAGGCTGGTTTTGCCCACGCCGGGCGGGCCGACAAAGCAGAGGATCGGTTCGCCCGTGCGCCGCAGCCCCGTGTCGGCGGGGTCGCTCTCCGGCTGGCGGGCCAGGCGCAGCTTACGCACCGCCAGATATTGGAGAATGCGCTCCTTCACATCGCTCAGGCTGTAATGATCGCGGTCGAGGATAGCGCGCGCCGTGGAGATGTCGATCGGGGGCGGGACGCTCGGCTGCCAGGGCAGGTCAGCCAGCCATTCCAGGTAGGTGCGCAGGCCGGTGTATTCCGGTGCGGCGGGGGTCAGGCTGGTCAGGTGATCCAGTTCGCGCATGGCGACGGCCAGCGCCTCGTCGGGCAGCCCGGCAGCTTCCAGCCGTTCGGCAAGCTGCTGCCGTTCTCGCCCTGCCGGGTCGTCCTCGCCCAACTCCTGCTGGATCGCTTTCAGTTGCTGGCGCAGGAGGAATTCGCGCTCGGTCTTGCGTACCTGCTGCTGCACTTGATCGTTGATTTCCCGGCCCACCCCCAGGGCGGCGATGATCCGGTTCAGGGCGGGCAGCAAGACATGCAGCTTGCCCACCGCACCGTCGGCTTCCAGCACCGCCTGGCGATCTTCGACCGGCAACGGGCTGGTGGCGGCAATAAAGTAGGCCAGTTGCAGCGGATCGGTCAGCGCGGTGGCGGCGGTGCGGATGGTATCGGCCACGGCGGGCTGGCCCTGCAAGATCGCTTCAAACTGCTCCCCGGCCTGTTCCAGCAGGGTCTGGAGGGTCGCGCCGTGCGCGGCTTCTTCTTCGGCCACCGGCGGCTCGGCCAGCGCGGTCACTTGCGCGACAAAATACGGAGCGGTGGATTCCACTGCGCCCTGCCGGATGCGGACCAGCCCTTGCACCATCACCCGCACCGAGCCGTCGGGCTGGGCCTCCGTCTCGTAGATCAGCGCGGCAGTGCCAACGGCATACAGATCGCCCGGCTCCGGCGTTTCCTGGGTCGGGTTGCGCTGGACGAACAGACCGACCGGCGTATGCGTCTCTTGCACATGGCGCAACAATGCTTCGGCTTCCGCCCCCTGCAAGGTCAGCGGATACAGCGCGCCAGGGTAGATCACATTCTGAGTGAGCGGGAGCACCGGGATCGCCGGAGGGAGCGTGACATATAATGGGGTTGGCTCGGCTGTGTCGAGATCGGGCACAGCATCGGTCGGTGTAAGAATGGGGTCGCTCATTACGCGGTTTCCTATTCAATCAGGCTTGCGGCGACTCGGTGACGGTTGATTAGCGCCAGTCGAGTCACACAAAGTCGGCTGAACGGCCCCTGCGAAGGAAGCTATGTCGGTATACTGTGGGCCACTACCGATCTATAAGGCAATTTGTGTGCCATTACTCTTGTCTCCCATCGTAGATTATGGGGCGATCTCGGTAAGTATGCAGACATAAGAAATCAGAGGAGTGGATGAATGGGCGGTTGTCGCTGAGGGAAAAGCTGAGGGCTGAACGGTTACGGCAGGGCTAAGACGAAGCCCCTGCGGTGAGGGCAGGGGCTTCGCGCCGTACAGCTATTATATACCCGGTCATGGTCCATCCGGGATCGGGAGCCGCGCGGGTTATTTCGGCTGAAGCCGGGTTTGCAGGGCGAGCAGGCGGACAAGGATAGTGTCAAGCCCCGCTGGCGTGGTGGCTCCGGAATCGACGCTGACGGTCTTGCTGCGCCCGCGGTTGTTGAACGTCACCGTGAGCGTTTCGCTATCGCTGGGAGCGAACGGAGGCGCGTAGCGGTCTTGCAGATCGAAGAAGTTGTTCTGGTTGAACAGGTCGATCAACCCCTGCAATTCGTCCGCCGCCAGTTGGGCGGTGCCGGTATCGGCTCCCCGTGAGGTGAAGCGCGCCCCGCCGCTGCGGCTGATCGTCATCGACGTGTCCACTCCGGCGATCCCGCCCTTCATCCGGTAGACGATCAGGGGGGAGTCGTCGCCTGCGCCCGGTGTGGCCGAGGGAGTACCGCCCGGCGCGGGGCCAGCCGCCACATCCCCGGCGATCTGCTGGAGCGTGGCGATCAGGGTGAGCAGCCCTGGCGGGGTGAGACCCTGCCCGCCGATCTCGGCCACCCGCACCGTCTTGCTCTGCCCGCCGCTGGTGACGGTGATCGTCATATAGCGGTCGTCCGAGACCATCCCATTGTCGTACACATCCTGAAGAGTGAAGAACTGCGCGGCCTGGAATTGCGCGGCCAGGGTCGCCAACTGCGCGGGGCTGAGGATGCGTGTGCCGCGCAGTTGCCCGTTGCGGGTGGCACTCGCGTCGCCCGTAGGGCTGATGTGCAGCACCTCGCGGATCCCGGCCAACCCGCCGCTCAGGTCATAGGTGATCTCGGCCCCTGACGCGCCAGGGGTGGGCGACGGGGGGGCGGGCGTGCCGCTCCCGGCCACTTCTGTCGCCGCTGCCTGGAGGGTGCCGATCAGATCGAGCAGCGATGGCGGGGTCAGCCCCTGGCCGCCGGTCTCGGCTACTTTGACCGTCTTCGTGCGCCCACCGGCGGTGTAAGTGATCGTATAGTAGAAATCGTCGGCCACATTATGGCTATCGTATTCCGGGGCGAAGTCGAAGAACGGGTTGGCGGCAAACCAGACGCGCAACTGGGCCAGGCGCTCGCCGGACAACTGGCCGGTTATCGGGCCGTTGCGGTTCTGGGTCAGCCGCGCTGCGCCGTCACTGGCAATCTCCAGCACCGCGCGGCTCCCGGCAACGCCGCCCGACTTCTCGTAGACGATCAGCGGCGTGGCGGACGCGGGGGTGGGCGGCACCAGGGTCGGGGTGAGCGGCGCGGGGGTCACCGTAGCCCCCAATCCCCCCACCCGCTGTAGCTCAGTGATTAGATCGAGCAGGGCTTGTGGGGTGATATCCTGCCCGCCGATCGCCGCCGCCGTGACCTGCTTGGTTTGCCCATCAGCGGTATAGGTGACGGTGTAATAGAAATCATCGGAGACGTTGTGCTGATCATATTCCGCCGCAAGGTCAAAGAAGTGGGCCTCGGTGAGCAAGGTCCGCAGGTGCTCCACGGTATCGAGGGGCAGTTGGAAGGTGACGCCGGGGCTGCGCGAGGGAGTCCAGCGCGCCGTGTCGTTGCTATAAACTTCCAGCACGTCATGGATGCCCGCGATCCCGCCCGACTTCTCGTAGACGATCAGCGGCTTGATCGGATCGGGGGTCAGCAGCGCGGAGGGCGTCGGGGTGGCGGGCACCGCCGTCGCCGAGCCGGTGGCCGGGGTGGGCGGGGCGGGCACTGCCGTCGGGATATCCGGGGCGGCCAGCAGCCCGACCACAAAGCTTAATTCTTGGACCAGATCCATCAACGGCTGCGGGGTAATACCTCTGCCACCGATCTCGGCAATCTTTACCGTCTTGGCGCGGCCCCCCTGGTTGAGGATGACCGTGGTAAAGAAGTCGTCGGCCACGCCGCGATCCACGCCGTACTGGTCCGCGAAGTCTCCGAAACGGATCGTGTCCATCTGGGCGAGGAGGTCCGTCACCCGGTTTGCGGGCAGGGGCACCCGCGTTCCCGGTACGCCCCGTACCGTTAGGCGGGCCGTGTTGTCGGCGTAAATCTCTACCAGCACGTCGGTCCCGGCCACGCCGCCGGTCTTTTCATAGACGATCACTGGCAGGTTGGGGTCCGGCGTGCCGGGGACCGCAGTTGGCGAGGGGGGCGGCCCCGGCGTGGGCGTCGGCGTGGTCCCCAGGTCGCACGCCGCCAGCAGCAACAAGCACGCGATCAGGATTCCACCGAGAACAGGGTTCTGTAGCTTCATAGCACTTCCTCTAGGATTATAAATTACAGCGAACGGCCTTGCACAGCCGAGCATTCAGTCTATTCAATTCCATAATGAAGTGGGTCCCTCTAAAGTAACGCCAGTATACACGCTTTCGTTCCCGATAGCAGTCTACTTCCCGCTCTGTTCACGGCGGTTGCACAGGCCGCCCCTGTCATTCTGAGCGCCGCGAAGGATCTTGTTGGGGCTGCCAGGTCGCTGCCGAAGATCCCGATGCTCACTTCAGCACCACGGACCGCCGAGCCTACCTTCGCGGCGCTCAGGATGACAGCGGTGGGTCGGCCAACACCAAACGACTTTGCAACAGCCATGTCTCTCGGTTTGACAGCGCCTAGCACATGGGCCATAATAGCCCCATGCAGCAGCAGGACCGGGACCGCAGGGGCGCACCCACGCTGGGCCGCTGGATTGCCAGCGGTCTTTTGGTGTACGGTGCCGTGGGCATCGCCGTGCAGTTGCGGCTGGTGGGCGGGCTGTTGGCCGGACTGACGGCGTTGGGGGGCAGCCTCGACTTTCACGCCGCGCCCGTCGCGGTACCTGGTCTGGATGGGTTGGCGGCGCACTACGATGCCGCGCCCGCCCTCCCCTGGCTGGCCTGGCTGGCCGGGCTGCTCCTGTGGCGACGGAGCACGTCCCCCCCTTTATCTCCTGATCCTGCTCCCGCGCCGCCCGCAGCCAAATCGCGCCGCCCATGGGATATGTCACGGATACTGCTGATCGTCGGCCCGCTGGTCATTTTGCTCTTGCTGGGCGGCTGGGCACGGGTCAACCAGCTTGTGCCTGCCGACACCGGGATCAGCGATCGTCCCTATGACGACGAGGGGGTCTACGCGGGCACCTCGCAACTCTGGTTGCAGGGCATCTGGCCCTACCGGGATTATTTCTTCGCCCACCCACCCCTGGCCGCGCTCGCCTATGCCCCGGCGATGGCCTATCACTATACCCCCTGGGGCAGCCCGACCAGCTTCATGGATGCCCGCTATGCGGCGGTCGGCTATAGCCTGGCGGCCCTGGCCGCCATGTACGCCATCGGCTGGCAGTTGGGGCTGGGCGTCGGCTGGGGCCTGGGCGCGGATGGGACGAGCCTTCCCGGCGCGATGCTGAGCGCGAGCCTGGCCGGATTCCTCTGGGCCATGGACGGGCGCATTGTCGAAATCAACCGCAAGATCATGCTCGACCAGCCGATGATCCTCGCCTCGATCGCCGCGCTGGCGCTCTACCTGCTGGCGGTGCGCCGCCCAGCGGGGCGGTTGACGACCGCGCTGCTGATCGGGGCGGGCGTGCTGGCGGGGGCGAGCGCCCTGACCAAAGTCGCCGGGCTGGCCTGCTTTCTGGCCCTGACCGCGTATGCGGCCGGGCGCTGGTGGGCCGGGGGGGGGGGCCGGGTGCCCGGCGCGGGTCACCCGCTGGGGGGGGTGGTCGGCGGGTTCCTGGGCACGGCCCTGCTGGGCGTCGCGCCGTTCCTGCTGGCCGCGCCCGACCGCTTCCTGCGCGAAGTCGTCCTCTTCCAGGTCCTCCGCCCCACCGACTGCACCACCGTCCTCAACAACGGTGATTGCAGTGCCGCCGGGCGGATCACCGACCTGGCCGCCAACCTGCAAAACGGCCCCACCACGGTCCTGGCCGCCGCCGGGTTCCTGGTGCTGACGGCGGCGCTGCTGCGCGGGGGATCAGGGATCAGGGATCTGGGATCAGGGGTCAGGGGTCAGGGGTCAGGGGACGGTAAACACGCTGCCCTCAGCCCGCTGCCCTCAGCCCTCAGCCCTCAGCCCTCAGCACTTCTCTGGCGGCCCGTGGTGCTGTGGGGGCTGGCGAGTGTACTGCTGTTCACCTACAGCCGATCGTTCTACGGGCACTATTATATGCAACTGGCCGCGCCGTTGTGCGTGCTGGGGGGGGGACTGGCCTGGTGGGGCGATCTGGTCGCGGGGCTGCGCGGCGGGCGGTGGCTGGCCCGGCTGGCCCCGCTGCTGTTGGCGGTGCCGCTGGTAGGGCTGGTGGGGCTGGCGGGCCAGGGTGTGACCGATCCGTCGCAGGACCGGCTCTTTGTGCTGGTCAGCCGCTATGTCAGCGACGCGGTCCCGCCGGGGGCCACGGTGCTGGCGACCGACGAGCAGTTCAACTTCCTGGCCGCCCGCCCACCCAGCCACACCGCCACCGGCTATCTGGTGGACAGCTACGGCCACCTGATCGCGCTTGGCCTGGGGCTGAACACGCGGTCGTGGGACGATCTATTGGGAGCCGCTTTGCGCGGGGAGCACGCTGATGCCCCCTACGGGATCATGTGGCGGCCCGCGCCGCAAGCCGACATCCTGGACCGGGCACAGCAGGCCGCGCTGGTCGTCGTCCACGCCGGGGGTGCCCCCCGCCTCACCGACGCCACCCTCGCCGCCCTCCGCGCCCGCGGCGTGCGGATCGATGAGCGCCGCTACCTCATCGTGAACGGAGGCAGCAAGTAGAGTACTGAGTGCTGAGTGCTGAGTGCTGAGTTGACCAAAAATGAGGGATGAAGCGTATAGCCTCATCCCTCGTTTCTCATCGCTCATTGCTCATCACTCATCACTCGTTTAAGCATGGCGGCGGCGCAGCCACCAGAAGACGCCCAGGATCATCAGCAACGGCCAGATAAACCCGCCACTGCTGTGGCCCATGTGGTGGACCCCGCTGAACATCGCGCCCATGCCACCAAGCATTACCAGGGCATAGATCAGGGTACCGATGACCAGCACCCGGACGATGGTCTGCCCACTCCCCAGCGCCGTCGAGGTGGACGGAGTCGGAGCCGCCGTCGAGGTTGCTGTGCCGGAGTCAGCAGTGGGTCGCGGGGTCGGATGCACGCCCAGGCGGGCCGCCGCCTCGTTCACGTTCTCACGCACCGTGTCACCCACGTTAGTGGCTGTGCTGGCCGAGGACGGCAGGACCGCCCACAGCCCCAGATAGACGAAGAAGAGCAGCCCGTGGGTCAAGAAGGTGCCCAGGACAAAGCCCAGGCGGACCAGATTCGGGTTGAGGCCCATCCGATGGGCGAGGCCGGCGGCCACGCCGCCCAACATCTGCTCACTCGTACTGCGATAAAGCCGTTGATTCATGTCCCAACTCCTTTACAGAGACCGCCCCGGTGGGGCGGGGCGGTCCAATGCCCGGCGCGGATCAGGGCCGCGCGTACTACGTAGACTATTATCCGCCGAGCGATCGGCTTAACCGTTGGTCGGCGGGGCCATCACAGCCCAGAGCACGATGTAGATAATCAGCCCCGGCCCCCCGGCCAGCGTCAGCAGCACAATCACCAGACGCACCAGCGCCGGGTCCAGGTTGGCGTATTCGGCTAACCCCGCCGCGACTCCGGCGAGCATCTTGTTGTTACTGCGGCGCAAAACTTTGTTCTGTTCCATTGGTGTCTTCCTCTCCTTTTGCTGAATACCCTCTCGGGTCGTACTGGGAACCCCGCGTCCGCGTTTAGACCACAGGATCATCGACCGGTAAAATAGCCCACAGGATCAGGTAGAGCAACAGCCCATGCCCTCCGGCGAGCGCCAGGAGCACAAACCCCAGGCGCACCACTGCCGGATCGATCTTGAAAGATTCAGCCAGTCCGGCGGCAACCCCGGCGACCATTGTGTTCTGCTTGCTGCGGTGCAACCGGCGTGTCGTCTCACTCATCACTGTCGTGCTCCTTTGTCCGTTCGCGGGCGGGGCGCCTGTGCGTCGTCTTGGTAGTGCCCGCCCTCAATTATCTCTTCTGTCATTAATTACGCAAGGAGGCCGCGCAGGGTTACGTCGCTGGGGATGGACAAATGCCCTATTCGGCAACGCGCCAACTTACCCGCCAGCGGAGCACGCCGGGAGAGGTGGGGCGCAGAAGACGCGGGAGGAAGCCAGGACCGGTGGGGGATCGCGGGACTGCAGAGCGGCTAGCGGGCGAATCCTAACCCCTGTTGCCGCATACTGGCCCAGGTGTGGCCGATAATCAGGTGGTCGAGCACGTCAATGTCCAGTAGCTTGCCCGCCGCGACCAACTGCTCGGTTACTTCGATGTCCTGGCGCGAGGGGGTGGTGTCGCCGCTGGGGTGGTTGTGGGCGATGATCACCGCCGCCGCGCCCTGGCGCACCGGCTCGCGGAACACGTCCCCGACCCGCACCAGGCTGCTATTGATACTGCCCTGATGCACATCCTGGATCTTGATCACCTGGTGCTTGGTGTTCAGCAGCACGCATTTCAGCACTTCTTGCTCCAGCGGGCGCATCTCCAGCACCAGCAAGGGGCCGAGCTTATCGGGGCGGTCCACAGTCAGCCGTTCGCCCGGCTCGGCCAGCAACAGCCGCCGCCCCATCTCCAGCGCCGCTTTGAGCTGCGCCACCTTCGCCTCGCCCAGCCCGTGCAGCCCCTCCATTTCGCTGAACGGCACCCGCGCCAATCCGGTCAGCCCGTGATACTCGCGCAGCAAGCGGTGGGCCAGTTCGAGCACCGTCTCGCCCGCCGTACCGACCCGTAGCAAAATCGCCAGCAACTCGGCGTCGGAGAGGGTCGCCGCGCCCAATGCTTTCAGCTTTTCGCGGGGCCGATCCCCGGCGGGCAGATCTTTGAGCGTGGGCCGGGCGGGCGAGGGCGCGTCCTCGTCCACCCGCTGGTGGGTCACGTCGCCGTTGGGCGAGTAGAGGGTCACCTGAGGGGCCATAGGCCCGGCAGCGGTCTGCTTCTTGCGAGTAGTTGTCATGGCGCTCCTGCAAGGACCACGAGAATCGTGTGATAGGCAGGCGGATTGTAGCAGTTTCCGCCCGAAAACACAAGTGGGAATCAGGAGCCGGGGGTCCGCGATCCGTTTTCGACGGGCATCACAACACAGACCCCGGATCCCGGACCCCCGACCCCCGATCCCTGGCCCCGCGCCAGGTTTGCACAGGTGGCGGGCAGAATGCTATAATGGGGCGCACAGTTTCTTGCGCCGGTATCCGTTTGGGGTGGTGCGCGCCGGGGGATTGGTGACGTTTTTTGAGCGAAGGGGGGACGCCAGGATGTCTGGACACTCCAAATGGGCAACGATTAAACGAAAGAAAGAAGCGACCGACTCCAAGCGCGGCCAGTTGTTTACCAAGCTGTCCCGCGAAATTCAGGTGGCGGTGCGCGAAGGCGGCAGCGACGCAGAAATGAACTTCCGCCTGCGGCTGGTTGTGCAGCGGGCGAAAGCCGAGGGGATGCCAGCCGAAAACATCACCCGCGCCATCGCGCGCGGCAGCGGCACCAACGCCGGGGGCGCGGCCTACGAAGAGATCATGTATGAAGGCTACGGCCCGGCAGGCACTGCATTGATGGTGGCGGCGCTGACCGACAACCGCAACCGCACCGTGGCCGACGTGCGCAGCATCTTCACCCGCTTTGGCGGCAACCTGGGCGAAGCCGGATCGGTGGGCTGGATGTTCGACGCGATGGGCCTGATCACTGTCGAACTGGGACCGAAGCAAACCGCCGAAGATGTCGAATTGCTGGCGATTGACGCCGGTGCCCAGGATGTGAAGGCCGACGAGGACGTGGTGGAAGTCTACACTGATTTCACCGAACTCAAAGCGGTGGAAGAGGCGTTGCGCGCCCAGGGGCTGAACATCGTCACGGCAGAGAGCACGATGGTGCCCAAGACGATGATCAGCGTGGACGGCGACAAGGCCCAATCCAACCTGAAGATGATCGATCGGCTGGAAGAACTCGACGACGTGCAACAGGTCTACACCAACCTGGAACTGTCCGACGAGCAGATGGCCGCGCTCAGCTAACCGGGCGAGCGATGGGCGATCCTCACGCGCCGGGTGCCGGGGGGAGTATGCAAGAGGATCAGCAGAGCGTACACCCCTACAAGGGGCTGGTGCTGGGGATCGACCCTGGGACCGCGATCATGGGCTATGGGCTGGTCTCCTATGCTCCCGGCACCCCCGACGAGGACGTGGGCGCGGCGGCCTGGCTGGGCATGAGCGGATTACAGGCAGCAGACTGGGGGGTGATCCGCACGCCCGCGCACATGCCGCTGATCGAACGCCTGCCCCGCCTCTATGACGGCGTGATGCAGGTGATCCGCCAGTTTCAGCCGAGCATCGTCTCGATCGAGGAATTGTTCTTCAATAAGAACGTGACGACGGCTATGTCAGTGGGCCATGCGCGGGGAGTCGTCATCCTGGCCGCCGCGCATTCCGGGCTGCCCATCGCCGAGTATACGCCGATGCAGGTCAAGCAAGCCGTGGTCGGCTATGGCCGGGCGACCAAAGACCAGGTCCAGCAGATGGTGCGGGTGCTGCTGAACCTCGAATCGATCCCGCAACCCGACGACGCTGCCGACGCCCTCGCCATCGCCATCACCCACCTCCACACCCACCAGTACGAGTCGCTGCTGGCCCGACAAGGGTGAGGACTGAGGACTGAGGACTGAGTGCTGAGTGCTGAGTGCTGAGAGAGTGTCAGTACGTCCTGGTCTCTCACCAACCCCTAACCCCCGACTATGCCGATACCCAAACAACGTCTCGATCTATTGCTGGTGGAGCGGGGGCTGGCCGAGAGCCGGGCGCAGGCCCAGGCCTTGATCATGGCCGGGAACGTGCTGGTGGGCGGGCAACCGGCCACGAAACCGGGGATGGCGATCGTCACCAGTGCGGCGGTGGAACTGAAGGCCACCCTGCCCTACGTCAGCCGGGGCGGGCTGAAGCTGGCCCACGCGCTCACCGAGTTCGGGTTGGCCGAGCGGGTCGCCGGGCAGGTGGCCCTGGATGCGGGAGCCTCGACCGGGGGGTTCACCGACGTGCTGCTCCAGGCCGGAGCGGCGCGGGTCTACGCCGTGGATGTGGGCAACGGCCAGATCGCCTGGAAGCTGCGGACCGACCCCCGTGTGGTGGTGCTGGAAGACACCAACATCCGCTTCCTGGAGACCCTGCCCGAAGCGCCCGCGCTGGCGACCGCCGACCTGTCGTTCATCTCGTTGAGCCTGATCTTGCCGGTGCTGGTCCGGCTCACCCGGCCCGATGCCTGGTTTGTACTGCTGGTCAAGCCGCAATTCGAGGCCGGGCGGGGCGAAGTGGGCAAGGGCGGCGTGGTGCGCGACCCGGCAGTGCATCGCGCCGTGCTGATCCGGCTGGCCGCCGAGTGGCAGGCAGCGGGGCTGCACCTGTGCGGCCTGACCCCCTCGCCCATCCGAGGCCCCGCCGGGAACATCGAGTTCCTGGCCTATATCGAGAAGATCCTGCCGCCCGGCCAGGTCGCCCCTCCAGCGGACGAACTGATCACGGCGGCCCTCACAGCCCCACCAACTAACGAGCCTTTATCACCATAAGGAATCTGACCTGTGATTGCCACTAACCCCCAACTCCGCATCCCCACCCCCTGCGTATGAAGCCGATACACAAAGTAGGATTCGTAATCAACCGGACCATCGCCCGCGCCGCCGAAGTCGCCGCGCAAGCCGAGGCGTTGCTGACCGCGCGCGGGGTGACCGTGAGCTACGACGAGCGCGATCAGCACGGCGCGAACTGGCACAAGCATGACGGGTTGGACGTGATCTTCGCCTTTGGCGGCGACGGCACGATCCTGCGCGCTGCCCGCACCGCCGCCCCGCTGCAAACCCCGATCTTCGGGGTCAACATGGGCCGGGTCGGCTTCCTCACCGAGATCAACCCCGACATGATCGATGAGAAGGTGCCCGCGCTGCTGGATGGGCACTACTGGGTGGAGAAGCGCTCGATGCTCCACTGCGAGTTGTGGCGCGAAGGACGGCAACTGCACTGGTTCCGCGCCCTCAACGACGTGGTGGCGAGCCGGGCGGCCCTCTCCCGCGTGGTGGATTGTACGCTGATGGTCAACGGGCACAAGGTGACGACCTACGTGGCCGATGGGGTGATCGTGGCGACCGCCACCGGCTCAACCGCCTATTCGATGGCGGCGGGCGGGCCGATCATCCACCCCGAAATGCGGAGCCTCGTCGTCACTCCCATCGCCCCCTACCTGACGATCCTGAAGAGCCTGATCCTGCCCGAAGACAGCCAGATCGAGTGGGATATCACCACCGACGACGAGGCGTTCATGACGGTGGATGGGCAGGCCCATGTGCGCCTGCAAGACGGGGACGCGATCCGCATTAGCATCGCCGCCGACTCGTGCCTCTTTGCCCGCGTCCAGCCGCGCGGCTACTTCGCCGCCACGCTGACGGCCCGCTTGCGGCGAACGGAGTAGTTCACCACCGAGAACACAGCGGCCACAGAGTCGATCTGACTCTGTGGCCGCTGTGTTCTCGGTGGTGAAAAACGTTATCCCTTGATCACGTTGGTCAGCGCCGCTTCGCTGGTCGGGAACTGGAACTGGTAGCCCAGGGTTTGCGCCTTCTTGGGGATGACCCGCTGGCCGCTGGTGACCAGTTGCGCGGCCTCGCCCAT
>JBBSAN010000041.1:0-17297 GCA_038252265.1 Chloroflexia bacterium | reverse complement strand
GGGAAGCGGCGCCCCTCGCGGCGGCTCTTTCCGGCCCGCAGATGACCGTGGACCTCCGCAGCCCCTCGGCCATCCCCTCCAACCTCGCCGCGCTGGACGCCTACGACAGCGTGATCCTCAACAACGTGGCCGCCACCAGCCTGACCCTCGACCAGCAGCGCACCCTTCAGGAGTACGTGCGCCGCGAGGGCCGGGGCCTGACCGTCGTCGGCGGCCAGACGAGTTATGCGCGGGGTGGCTACCTGGAAAGCGTGCTGGAAGACGTGCTGCCGGTGTCGTCGCAACCGGTCCCGCGCCCGCAGCAGGGAGCTGTCGCCCTGTTCCTGGTCATCGACCGCTCGGCCAGCATGGACGAGTGGAACGGCAACGATACCAGCGTGACCAAGTTCAGCATGGCGAAAGAGGCCGCGCGGCTGGCTGTCGATTCGCTGCGCGAAGGCGACACCGTGGGGGTGATGAGCTTCGACACCGAAACGCAGTGGGACGTGCCTGTGCAGGTGATCAACAACGCCACCGACAAAGAGAATATCAAAGTGCAGATCGCGGCCATTCCGAAGGGCCGAGGCACGGCGATCTACCCTGCGGTGGCCGACGCCGCCTATAAGATGCGCATCCCCGATGCCCCTTCCAAGCATATTGTCCTGATCACCGATGGACGCGAGACGGGCAACCGGGGCGATTACGAGGCGTTGCTGGACCAGATGCGCAGCGATAACATCACCCTCTCGACTATCGGCATTGGCCGCGATGCCGACCGCGACCTGCTGACCCGCCTCGCCAACCTGGGCAAAGGCCGCTATTATTTCACCGAGCAGACCCGCAACATCCCCAAGATCATCTTCCGCGAACTGAATGTGGCCCTGAAAGAAGCCGTCTTCCAGGGGCAGGTCCAGCCGCACCTGTCGGCCCCCAGCCCGGTCTTGCGCGGCTTCGCCCCGCAGGACGTGCCCCTGCTGGGCGGCTATGACATCACCACGGCGAAGGATGACGCGGTCACCGCGCTGGTGTCGGACCAGGGCGACCCGCTGCTGGCCCACTGGCAGTATGGCCTGGGCCGCGTGCTGGCCTGGACCTCCGACGCCGGGCCGGGCTGGGGGTCGCAGTGGCTCACCTGGGATTCGTTCGCCCGCTTCTGGGATGGGGCGGTGCGCTGGACGATGCCCAGCCCGGTCAATCGCCAGCTCCAGCCGACGATCACAGTGGACGCGGCTCCCGATGCGATGCGCGCCGGGGTGGCCCATATCGCCGTGGAAAGCCTCAACGCCGACAACAGTTTTGCCGACCTGAGCACCCTGACCGCCGCCTTGCAGGCTCCATCGGGCGCGATCACCTCGACCCTGCTGAGCCAGACAGCCCCCGGCCACTACGAAGCCGCCGTGCTGCTGGATGAGCCGGGCACCTACGAAGTGCGCCTGGCCCGCCAGGACACGACCGGGACGACGACCGAAACCGCGGGGTTCAGCACCCTGCCGGCCCCCGAACTGCTCCATGCCGACACTAACAGCCGCCTGCTGGCCCGGCTCAGCGGCGGGCATTGGCCGCTGACCGACCCGGCCCAGGCGCTGAACCCGGCCACCCTCCAGGGGTCGGTCCCGATCCAGGATCCCCTCTGGCCGTTCTTCCTCGTGCCCGCCTTGCTGGCCCTCCTCGCCGGAGTCGCTGTGCGTCGCATCGATCTCCGCCGCCTGACCGGGGCGGGGTAGAGGGGCACTGGCCCCATAAGGCGCGGCGCTAGCCAACCCGTGCTGTCATCCGGAGCGCAGCGAAGGATCTTGTCGGGGCTGCCAGGTCGTCATCGAAGATCGGGATCTTACCCTCAGCACCACGGACCGCCACGAAGATCCTTCGCTGCGCTCAGGATGACACCTTTGCGGGCGGCTGGCTGCCTTCGTCTACGCGGTGCCGGACGACACCTTTGCGGGTGGCAGGACTCCCGCGTCTGAACCTTGGGTATAGAAAAGCCCCGGCAACCAACGTGCGGTTGCCGGGGCTTTTGCGTGTGCTGCGGAGGCAGCGCAGCGGCTATGGGTTCATCGCCTGGTAGAGCATCTTGCTCAGTTGGGCGCGGGTGACGTTGTTGTTCGGGCGGAACTCGGTGCCGTAGCCGGTGATGATCCCGTGGTTGAATGCCGTCTCGACGGTGGGGTAGAACGTGTCGGTGGTCGGGACATCGCTGAAATGCGGGCCGCCGGTGGTATTGATCGGCCAGCCGAAGGCGGCGACGATCATTTTGCTGCTCTGGGCGCGGGTGACGTTGTTGTTGGGGCGGAAGTACACGCCGGGGCAGGGTTCGCCCGCGCTGCCACAGGGATAGCCGCTGATCACGTTGTGCGCTTTGACCGTTTCCACGTAGCTATAGAAGCTGCTGGTGGTGGGCACGTCGCGGAACGAAGGTGTGGCCGGGGTGACCACGGGCCAGCCGTTGGCGACGGTGAGCATTTTGGCGAGCTGGGCGCGGGTGGCCGAGCTGTTGGGGCGGAACGTGCCGTCCGGATAGCCGCCGACGATGCCCCGGGTCGCCATGAACTCGATGAAGGCGTAGGCCCAATGATCGGGGCACACATCGCTGAAGCGGGCGGTGCAGGCCACGTTGACGATATACTGCGGGCGCGGGCTGATGGTCAGTGGGATGGTGCCGCCGCTGGCGGTCAGCCGCGTGACGCCGCCGTCGCGGTCCACCACGTCTACCTGGGCCGTTTCAACCGGGTAGTTGAGGGCCCTGCTGTCGTTGACCCGCCAGACCATGTGCAGCGGCGTGCCGTTGCGGATGAAGCGGTAGTCGAAGCCGATATAATCGGAGGTATCGGGCTGGTGGGGGTTGAGGCCGGGGATCATTTGCGGGCCGTTCCCGGCGAAGGTCGCCCCGTCCAGTTGCTGCGACGCGGTCCGGTAGGCGTTGTAGCCGGGTTTGACCGCATAGTTGTCGCGGACGATGGACATCCCGCCATAGAGATCCGCTGGGGTGTTGAACTTGTCCTCAAACTGGAACCAGTCGAACTGGACCACGCGGGGGCTGGCGGCGGCGATGCCGTACATACGGGCCAGCATCGAGGCCTGGTCCTCTTCGCTCCAGGGGTAGGCGCAGCCCGCGCAAGTGCTGCGCCCGTCCTCGGTGATCCAGATTTCGCCGGGCTGGCCGCCGTGGGCGGTGATCCAGTCGTTCGCCATGTTGAGCCGGTACTGGAAGTTTTGCACCACGCTGTCGGAGCGCATACTTTCGGGCACGCGGTCGGGCATGTAGGTGTGGATCGAGAGGCCGTCAAAGTTGACCGCGCCGGAAGCGTTATAGACGGTGTTCAGGAAGGCCATGCCCTCGTTGGTCGTGTCGTGGACATAGAGGCCGCCGATCAGCACGCGGGCTGTGGGGTCCACCGACTTCACGGCGACGTTGGCCCCCTGGAGCAAGACGGCGTAGTCTACGGCGTGATTGCAGTTGTTGGTGCAGTTCCAGGTGGCGGGGTGGTTCGGCTCGTTCCAGATCTCCCAGACGTGGATCTGGCCCTTCCAGCGGTTGACGGTGGCGCGGACAAAGTCGTAGTAGTCGTTATAGTTGCTCGGTTCGTACCAGAAATAGTCGGGCGCGTTGGGATTGCTGGAGGCCCAGCGCGGCGTGGTGAGCAACATGCCAACGACGTTGATGCCGTTGTTGGTGTCGTAGGCCAGGCGGCTGTCGTAGGGTGCCCAGTTATACTGGCCCTTTGTGGTCGGCTCGATGTTGGCCCAGGATAGCTCTTCCCGCGACCACTTGACGCCGCCCTGTGCGGCTAGTGCGCCGAGCGTGCTCGACTCCGCTGTGCTCCGCTCCAGCCCGGTGAGATAGAGGTTCATGCCGAACAGCGACACGGGCATGAACTGGGGGCTTGCTTTGGAGGGGAGGCTACCCGGCGGCGGGGTGGGCAGGCCGGGGACCGGGGTGGTGGCCGGGCCGCCGATGATCGGCCCCGCCGATGATCGGCCCCGGCGTGAACATGGGTGGGCGTCCGCCCCCGGTGCTCTGGGCGAGGGCGGTAGTGGTGAGCAGTCCGGCGAGGGCGATCAGGCCCAGGGCCAGGAGCAGCAGGTGTGCTTGTTTACGCATGGATACCTTCCTTCAGGTAATGAGGCCGGGCAGTGCCCGGCGGGCGATCAGGCAGGCGCAGGTGAAGTATACCGAAGTCGCCCTCGCTACCGCAAGGACCGGGGATGACCGGGCCAGGGCCGGGGCCACGTCGAGACGCCTGCTATCCTGAGCACAGCACCTACTATTGCGCCACGAATTGATGTATAATACGATATGGAAAGGCAGCGCGTCCCCTGCCCGGAGCACCTGACTTCCTCCCCGTTGTACCCATACGCTATTGTACCCGCGTCCCAGGTTCATCCAGGGGCTATTCTGCCGGGTTATACTATACACGCGGCCACATTCAACCCTCCCGATCGGGCGAGCGCCCCCCGGCACCCGCCGCGCTGTGCTATCGCGCACAGGAGTTGCCATGCAACCGATCTCATTGATCCCTCCCGTTCCGCTGGATGGGCGACCGGATGGGGCGACGATCCCCTTGCTGGGCGGGCCGGGAGTGCCGGCGCTCGCCAAAACGCTGCTCCAAGAAGCGCCGCCCGCCCCGACCACGCGGGCTGCCTTTCGGCTCCGGTTGCTGAGGCCGGGGTGGTGGCTGCTCTGGGGGCTGGTGTCGCTGGTGGCCGCCCTCCCGCTTGCGCTGTCCGAGTTCCCGCCGCTCTATGACTACTTCCACTGGCTCTACGCCGGGCATCTGGTGACGGGCTTGATCTTTGGCGTGCAGCATGGGCCGCCGGTGGCGGCGGCGTATACCCTCCTGCCGGTGCCGGTGCCGAACCTGGCCGCGCCGCTAGGGATCGGGTTGCTGGGTGGCGTGTTCCCCCGCGAACTGTCGGGGAGCCTGTTCCTGGCGCTCTGTGTGCTCGCTGCCGCCTGGGGGTTCGGCTTTCTGGTGCGAACCGTGCAGGGGCGGCCCTCCGCCGCCGAATGGCTGGGCTGGCCGTGGGCGTATGGGTATTTTCTGGCGAAGGGCTACCTGAGCTATCTGCTGGGGGTGGGGCTGGTCTGCTTTGCCATCGCCGTGCTCCATCGCAGCACTGCCGGGGCCACGCGGGCACCGTCGCGCCGGGCGCTGGGCCTGCTGGCGTTGCTGGGCGTGGGGCTGTACCTGGCGCACCTGATGGCCTGGGCGGTGTTTGCCGTGGCCTGTGGGGTATACGGGCTGGCCCTGTTGCGCCGGGGCGGGTGGCGGGGGATGGTGGCGCTGGCGGCGGCGCAGGCTCCGGCGTTGGGCCTGTTCGGCTGGTACCTGGCGAGTCCGCGCGGCCCGACGACGCTGTTGTTCTACACGGGCCTGAGCGACAAAGCGATCGCGCTGATCGCGCCCTGGCAGCTTTTCCTGCGGGCCGATCCGTTTCCCGCCCTGGTGCCGGTCTTCTGGGCCAATGTGGCCGGGTTGTTGCTGCTCGGGGCGCTGTGGCTGGCGCTGGTGGAGCGCCCGTTCCTGGTGCCCAGCGCCCGCCCGCTGCTCGCCGTCAGCCTGCTACTGGTGGTCGGGGCGCTGCTGATGCCGTTGAGCCAGATCAGCGACCTGATCCGCCCCGATGAGCGGCTGCTGTTGCCCGCCCTGTTGTTCGCCGTGGCGGTGTTTCGCTACCGGCCCCTCAGCATCGGGCGGGGGCTGGTCACCGCCGGGTGCATTTTGCTGCTGCTGGGCGTGCATATTGTCGAGTACCAGCGGGCGAGTGCGGCGATGGAGACGATTGACGACGCGACGACAGCGGCGATCCCCCGGCGGGCCTCGGTGCTGGCGCTCACGCTGTATGAGTGGGAAGTGGGCGGCGCGTGCCGCCGCGATCCGGTGGGGGTGTCGCTGGGCGCGCCGACCCTGAAGTGGTTTGCCCTGGACCGCCTGGCCGAGACGCGGCGGCAGCGGACCAATCTAATGGAAACATCGTTCGTCACCCCCCGCTTCGATCCGACCGTGCGCGCCGACCTGCTGGTCGAGCAGATGACCCCAGGAGAGGCGGCGGCGGCTCCGCTGGGGGCACGCTACGCGCCGACCTATTCCTATGTGGAACTGTTCGGCTGTCCGGCAGATATCAGCACGGCGCAGCACGCCTTCGCCCCGCAGTACAGCCTGGTGACGACGGGACCGTATTACGCCGTGCTGCATCGCCAGCCGTAAGCCAGCGCGTTATCTCCGGCCACCCGATCAGGCGGCGGCGGTGCAGTTGGCGATCAGACTGGCCTTTGTTGATACATTCCGGCTGGTGCTCAGCCTGGCGGCGGGGTTGGCATGGTTGAGCGCGGTGCTGGCCGGGATCATCTTACAGCCGCGTGCTGCGGCGGCAGACGCTGCCGCCGCGGCGGGGTAGGGTGGCGGGGCGGCAAGGTTCTTGCAATATGTCCTGCCCTATGAGCACTGATAATGCCCGGTTGCGGCAGACGTTTGGCACGATCCCCGACCTGTATGACGCGGTGCGCCCCGGCTACCCGGCTACGCTGATGACCCCGATTCTGGAGCGCGTGCCCGACACCGGCATCGTGCGCATCCTCGAAGTAGGCTGCGGCACCGGGCAGGCGACGCGCCTTTTTGCCCCTCTCCAGCAGCCGATCCTGGCGACCGACCTTAGCGCCGACCTGATCGCTGTGGCGCGGGAGCGCTTGGCCGCCTTCCCCAATGTGCAGTTCGCGGTGGGGGCGTTCGAGCAGTTAGCATTGCCTGATGCGGCCTATGATCTGCTCCTTTCGGCGCAGGCGTTTCACTGGATCGATCGGGCGGTCGGCCTGCCGAAGGTGCATCGTGTCCTGAACCCGGGGGGCACGCTGGCCCTGTTCTGGAACTTCACCGACTACGAGGCCACGCCGCTGCTCCGGCAGATTCTCGCGGTGTGCTTGCGCTATGTGCCTGCGCTGGCCGGGTGGCCGGATGCGGGCGCGGCCCGCTTCGCGGAATTCAGCGATTTCTGGCTGAACGCGCTGCGGGAGGCGGGCAGCTTCATGGCGATCACCGCGACGGTGGTGACGAACACACTCGAATATAGCCACACAAGGTTTCAGCAATTGCTCGCCACCTACTCCTGGGTCCAATCCGCGTCTCCCGCCGTTCAAGCCGCGCTATTTGCGGATCTCGCCCCGCTCTTGCGCAGGACTCCCGACCCGCTCCTGCTGCCGACGCGCACACTGTTGATCCGGGCGACCAACGCGGTGGATTAGCCGGGGATACGACGAGGGCCAGCACCATTGGTGCTGGCCCTTGCTATGCCTGTCTTTCCCTAACGACCGGCTAGACAAACAGCGGGGTCGCCGCCAGCCCGGCCATCACGGCTTCAGAGGGGGTGGGCGGGATCGCGGCCCCCAGGCGGTTGGCGGCGTCCAGCACCTTGGGTAGCATATGAATATCGCCGGGCGTGTTCAGGAAGATGCCGGGGCGGCTGAGCACCCACTGGACGGCGCGATCAATGTCGGCCTGGGCGGTGAACGGCTCGTACCAGGTGGCAGCGGTGTGGGGCTTCCCTTCCCAGGGGCCTTTGGTCTGCGACTTGATCGTCTGCACGGCCACGTTGCGCTCCTGGCACAGGGCCAGCAGCGCCTCGAAGTTGGTGGCGTAAGTCGGGTTCTGCATGGTCGTGTAGTTGTAGGGCAGGAGCACGGAGTCGAAGTCGAAGCGCTCCAGGCTCCGGCGGTGCATCCCGGCGATGGCGATATCGTGGCCGGTCACGCCGAGGAAGCGGACCAACCCCTGCTCGCGCGCCTCGATGAAGGCTTCCAGCACGCCGCCTGGTCCCATCGCCACTTCCCACTCTGCCGGGTCCACCAGATAGTGCATTTGCCAGAGGTCCACATGGTCGGTGTGCAGGCGCTCCAGCGAGCGGTGCAGATGCTCCCGCGCCCCGGCGGCGGTGCGGTCGCCCGTCTTGGTCGCCAGGAAGAAGTCGCCCCGGTGGCGGTCCATCCAGGGGCCGATCCGTTCTTCGGAGTTGCCATAGCTGTTGGCGGTGTCGATGTGATTGACGCCGTACTGGAGCAACACATCGAGGGTGCGGTCGGCCTCAGCCTGGGTCACCTCCCCCAACGCGGCGGCCCCAAAGATAGTGGCGGTGCTCATGTGGCCGGTGCGGCCAAAGGGTCGTTGCTCGATCATGGGAAAATTTCTCCTATCTGTGTATACTAGATCAGGTTGCACACCCGTTATGTGGGCTTGCGGATGTTTGGTGTGCGCTGTTTCATAGACTCGTTATGGTGGATCTTCTATTATAGCTATATTCGATCGGTCGTTGTTACTGCTTTGGAGGATGCCTGTGCCGGAAAAACTCGATGTGGCGGCGCTGCGTGAGCGGGCCTATGCCCATTATGAGGCCGAACGCTACGATGCGGCGCTGGCCGACCTGACTCGCTTGCTGCGGCGCACGCCCGATGATGCGCTGGCGCGCTATCGCCGGGCTTTTGTGAACTATGCGCTGGGGCGCTTCAAGCAGGCGATAGCCGATGGCACCCGCGCCCTGGCCCTCGCGCCTGACGATGCCGCCGCGCTGTGCATCCGGGCGGCGGCCTATGATTCGCTCCAGCGGTTTCCCCAGGCCCTCGCCGATTACACCCGCGCTCAGGCGCTGAACCCTACCGACCCGCACCTGTTCCACAACCGGGGTCTGACCTACGCCCGCATGGGCCAGTACGAAACGGCCTTGCCCGATTTCAGCCGCGCCCTGGTGCTTCGCCCCGACGAGCCGATCTTCCTGGTCAGCCGGGGACTGGCCTATGGTGCCCTGTGGCGGCTGGACGAGGCGCTGGCCGACTATGATCAGGCGTTGGTACGGGAACCCGATGATGCGGAAGCCCTCCAGTACCGGGCGATGGCCCTGTTCCAGGCCGACCGGTACGACGCGGCACTGGCCGACCTGGGCCGTGTCATCGCGCTCGCGCCGGACGATCCTGACTTGTATATCCAGCGCGGGCGGACCCTGGCAACGTTGGAACGGTACCAGGAGGCGGCCCTCGACTACCAGGCGGCGCTGGCTCTCCATCCCGACACGGTAGCGTGGCTCCATAGCCTGGCCTGGGTCCAGATCCAGGCGGGCGACCCGGCAGCCAGCCGGTCCACCCTGACCCGCCTGTTCGCGGCGGACCCCGCCTACCGGACCTATGTAGCCCAGGATGCCGACTTCGCGCCCCTGCACACTGATCGCATCTTCCGTGCCCTGGTCGGCCCGGCACCTGATCCATTGTGAACCGACCGTGGCCGAAGCCGTTCCCGGTGGGGAGCCGTGTATCTCCACAGTTTTCCGCCGGTGTGTTCAGCATTTGCAAAATTGATATACCTTTGTTAGAATGAGGCCCAGACAGAGATCGATCCACCAATACTTTATGAGAAGGGAAATATACAGCCATGCGCTGGGCCTCCGGGTGGGTGATGGCGCTTTGGGTGGGTGTGCTGGTGCTGCCGATGAGAGCAGCACCCGGCGCGGCAGCCCAGAGCGCCATCACAATTGCTGACCACGGCGTGACGATCGAGTTTCCCGAACGGCTGACCTTTGCCGCCCAGGTGACGAGCACCGCCGTGATTGATCGGGTCACACTCGAATATGGAGTAGACAAGCAGACCTGCGGAGTGGTGACGGCCAAAGCCTTCCCGACCTTTACCCCCGGCCCGCAGGTCAGCGTCTCCTGGATCTGGGAGATGCGGAAGTCAGGGGCCGAGCCGCCCGGCAGCACCCTCTGGTATCGCTGGCGGGTCCACGATGCGGCTGGTAATGAGACGGTGTCTGACCGTTTGGAAACGCTCTGGCTGGACAAAACGCATCGCTGGAACAAGCTGCAAGGCGATAACCTGATCATCCACTGGTATGACGAGCCGCAAAGCTTCGCCGCTACACTGCTCCAGGCGGGCGATGCCGGGTTGGCGCAACTGGCCGGGACGACCGGGATGCGCCTGCTAAAGCCGGTCGATCTGTATATTTACGCCAGTTCTACCGATCTGCACGACGCCACCCTCTATGAGCCGGGGTGGACGGGTGGCGAAGCGTTCCCCGAACATGGCATCGTGATCATCGGCATCTCCGCCAAGGAACTGGAGTGGGGCAAGGGCACGGTGGCGCACGAATTGACTCATATCGTCGTCGGCCAGCTCACCTTTTCCTGCCTGTCCAGCCTGCCGACCTGGCTGAACGAGGGGATCGCCGTCTACGGGCAGGGGGGACCGGAGAGCGCGTCGATCGATCAATTGCACGCTGCCGAACGCGCAAACACGCTGATCTCGGTGCGGGCGCTGAGTGGTGGCTTCTCCGAGCATCCGAGCAAGGCCGACCTTTCCTATTCCGAGTCCTATAGCCTGGTTAATTACCTGATCACCCAGTATGGTCCCGGCCAGTTGCGTGGGTTGTTCGATGATTTGCGCCAGGGAATGACCCCCGATGCCGCGCTGCTCGATGTCTACGGGTTCGGCCTCGACGGGCTGGAGGACGGCTGGCGGACCAGCGTGAGTGCGCCGCCCCGGCAGACGACCACGACCCCCGGCGCGACCGTCGTGCCTACCACGGTGCCGACCTACGAGCCGATCAGCGCCGCGCCGGTCGCCCCGACCCTCGCCCCTGGCGAGGCGGCGGCGGAGACCACGCTCGCTCCCGCCGACGATTCCTCTGCCGCGACCAGTCCCACCCCCGTCATCGCCGGGGCTAACACATCCACCGGGAGTCTCCCGCTCATGCCGCTGCTGGCTGCCGGGTTGGCTGCCGTGCTGATCATGGGCGTGGCGGTCCTTGTGTTCTTACGCCAGCGAAGGAATACCGCATGAACCTGCTGCCGCTCTCTCCGCGCCCGCCGTCTCGGCGTGTATTCTCTCCGGTCTGGCGGGCGCTGATCCTCGCCGGGGTACTGGCGCTGGGCCTGATCCTGGCCGGGGCCGCCGGGCTATCGGGACCAACCAGCCGGACGGGGGCTGTCTCTGGCTGGGCTGCCGCCGCGGCCCTGGCGGCGGGACCCCTGCCCACCGCGACCCTGCCGGGCACGCCGGGCGTGCTCCCCGGCCATTACTCGAACCCCGATCTGGGTATCGCCTTCGATTATCCACCTCAGTGGAAGGCCACGCCCGGCACGACCGCCGATACGCTGATCCGCGTGACCGCCTCGGCGGGGGACGCTATCCTGGTCGCATTCAATGGGTCTATAACCGATGACAGCACGCTGGAGGCTACCGCCAAGCAGGTGCGCGACGAATCAACCAACGGCCTCTCGGACGTGCAGATCGTGGACGACCACGCCCTGACCCTCAAGGATGGGCGCGCGGCCTGGTTCAGCGAATACACCGCGACCCTGGACAATGGTAACACGATTCACGCATTCATGGTTTCTACCGCGCGGCAGGGGCGACTGGTCACCCTGCTCGGTTATACGCCGACGACGCGCGCCGCTTACTATCGCGGGACGATCACCGACATTTTTACCAGCCTCACGCTCACGCTGCCGCAACTCTACGGCATCCCCCGTGATCAGGCGCTGGTGCAACTGGGCGGCGAGTCGAGCAACCCCCGCGATTATGACCCGGCGACCAGCAACGGCGACGATCTGGTCTTCAGCGGGCTGGTGTCGCTGAATCCGCAGTTGCAAGTGACGCCCGACCTGGCCGAGTCGTGGGATATCAGCCCTGATGGTCTGGTCTACACCTTTCACCTGCGGCGCAACGCCCGCTTCCATGATGGGCGACCCGTTGTGGCGGCGGACGTGATCTACTCCTGGGACCGCGCCGCCGACCCGGCGACCAAGTCAGATAACGTGCTGACCTACCTGGGCGATATTGTCGGCGTCCGTGAGCGCCGGGCCGGGCAGGCCGATCATATCAGCGGCCTGCGGGCGGTGGACGACCACACGCTCGAAGTGACGATTGATGCGTCCAAGCCCTATTTCTTGATGAAGCTGACCTATGGCAGCACCGTGGTCGTGGACAAGGCGAATATCGAGTCGGGGCCGGAATGGTATCGCACCCCGAACGGGACCGGCCCGTACAAGCTGATCCGCTGGGATCGCTTTAAAGAGATCATCTACGAGCGGAACACCGATTTCTACCTGAAGCCACCCGCCATTCGCTTTGTGATCCTCCAATTGTACGCCGGGGTGGGCATCCGGCTCTATGAGACGGGCGATGTGGACCTGACCGGGGTCTTTTCCTCTGATGTGGGCCGCGTGCGCGATCCCGCCGAGCCGCTGCACGCCGACTTGCACGAAGGGGTCAACATGTGTACCTCGCGGGTGACGTTCGACGTGACCCAGCCGCCATTCGACGACCTGAAAGTGCGCCAGGCGTTCGCCCTGGCAATCGACCGGCAGCGCTATATCGACGTGGCCCTGGATGGGGTGGGCATCCCGGCGCACGGTCTCTACCCGCCCAGCCTGCCGGGCTATAACCCCGCTGTCCACCCGCTCGACTACGACCCGGCGCTGGCCCGGCAACGGCTGGCCGAGTCGCGCTATGGCAGCGCTGATGCCCTGCCGCCGATTGTGTTCACCAGCAGCGGTTTTGGCAGCGATATCTCTCCCGGCCTGGCCGCCTTGATCGGCATGTGGCAGCAGAATCTTGGCGTGACGATCCAGGTGGAAAACCTGGAGCCGGACAAATACAGTGATGAACTCCATGCCGGGCGGCACGGGCAGCTATTTAACTATAGCTGGTGTGCCGACTATCCCGATCCGGAGAACTTTGCCGACACCCTGTTCCATTCCGGCGCAGAAGAGAACATCGGCCACTACGCTAACCCGGCGGTGGACACGCTGCTGGAGCAGGCGCGGATCGAGCACGATGTGCCCACCCGAATGCAGCAATATGCCCAGGCCGAACAACTGATCGTGGACGATGCGGCCAGCATCTTCCTTACCCACAGCCTGAGCTACAGCCTGGTCAAGCCCCAGATCAAAGGCTATGTCTGGACGCCGATCCGCGTGCCGCTGATCCGCTACCTGTCGATCGATCCGGCAGTGATGAAGTGAGGCCGTGCGTTGGCCGATTAGCGCCGGTAGAGCAGCCCGCGCCGGGCGGCGAGGGGTTCCAGGTCGGGGGCGTAGAGGGTGCGGATCGTGCGGTTAAAGGCGAGATTGCCCAGCACGATCACGCTGATGATCGCGCCGACGATGACGAACAGGGTGCCCGCCCCGATTTGCTCGGCCACCAGACCGCCCAGTGCAATAGAGATCGGTTGGATACCCCAGGCGATGGTGCGCCGGGCGGCGAAGATGCGCCCGCGCTCGCTGTCGGGTGTGTACGACATCCAGATTGTCTGGCTGGGGATGTTGCAGAGGGGACCAGCCGCGCCCAGGCAGAAGGCCAACCCCAGCGAGAGAAAGACTGACGTGGACAGGCCGAAGCCCACCGCCGCCAGGCCGTTCACCGCCCAGCCGATACAGACCCCCCAGGCCATCGGCTTGATCGCCCAGCCCCGGCTGAAGAAGACCGCGCTGACCAGCGCGCCCACAGCCATCGAGGCGCTGACCAGGCCGAAGATGAACGCACCGTCCCAGCCTAAGGTGATCCCGTCCCCGGCCAACTGCTGCTTGACGATCAGCGTTTCCAGCGGGTAGGTCGGCGCGATGAGGAAGTTGCAGGAGGTGAAGATCAGCAAGAGGTAGAGGATGGCGCGGTGCTGCCAGATCCACTTGTAGCCATAGGTCGCATCGTTGACCAGCCGCCGGAACGCGCCCTGTCCGCTCTCGTCCTGCACGCGGGGCGAGGGGATGCGGGCCAGCAGGGTGGCGATGGTGGCGACCCAGAAGGTGAGCGCGTTGATCAGGATGGTGACTGGTAGGCCGACCAACCCGACCAGGGTGCCGCCGAATAGCGGCCCGGCAATATTGGCGACGCTTTGCGAGGTGGCGTACAGCCCGTTGGCGCGGCCCAGCAGCGGCTCCGGCACCAGATTGGGGATCGAGGAGTCGAGCGTGGGGCCGTGGATCGCCCCGCACGAGGCCAGGATGACCGCCCCCGCATAGACGTGCCACAACTGCATGTTGTCGGTCCAGAGCAAGACGGCCAGGGTCGTGACGGCGAGGCCCTGGATGCCGTCGATCACCGCGATCAGCATTTTGCGGTCCATGCGGTCGATCAACGACCCGGCGAGAAAGGGCAGGGTGACGGCGGGGATAAACCAGCAGAGTGCGTAGCCCGCCAGCGCGGTCGCCGATCCCAGCTTCTGGGTGATCCACCAGGCCAGGGCGATGCCGTACAGCCCGTCGCCCAGCATCGAGACGCTCTGCCCCGACCAGACCAGCCAGAAATCGCGGTGCTTGCGGAATGACAACGCGGACGGCTCTGCCGGGGCCGATTCGGGAGTAGCAGGCTTCGGCTCGTTGTATTCGCTGAGTACCGCTTCCGCCCATTCCGACATGGCTGGGGCGCTGATGACACTGAAATCGGTCGGTTGCGTGTCCTGGATCTCGTTAGTAATGGTCTCACTCAAGAAGGCAGATCCTTTGTCGCTAAGCATGGTAGGCCGGGGGAGTGGGATGGTCGCCCCTGATTATATACCCGGCATTCAGGGTGGTCTATCCGCCGTTAGACCGATAGCGACGGGCCGGAAGTCGGATGGCTCACGGTTCGCAGCGGTGGGCGGTCGTGCTATAATAGGGGTACGGACAGGCGTGTGCCGCGAATCGCCCCGGCACAGCGGACACGTTCGCAATAAGGGGTGCGTTTATGCAGATCGGAATCGGGCTGCCCACCACGGTGCCCCAGACGGCGGGGGCCATGATCATCGAATGGGCACGGCGGGCCGAGGCCGGGCCGTTCGCCAGCCTGGGCGTGCTGGACCGGATCGTCTACGATAGCTATGACCCGCTGATCGCCCTGGCCGCCGCCGCCGCCGTCACCCAACGGGTGCGCCTCGCTACCACCATCGTCATCAGCCCGCTCCATAACACCGCCCGGCTGGCGAAGATGGCCGCCTCGCTCGATGCGCTGGCGGACGGGCGGCTGGTGCTGGGGCTGGCGGTGGGGGCGCGGCAGGATGATTACGCGGCGGCGGGCGTGGAGTATGCCAGCCGGGGGCAACGGTTTGCCGAGCAACTGACCGCCCTGCGCGCCTTCTGGGAAGACCCGGCCCACGGTCCCACCCTGGCCCGGTTGGGCGGCCCGCCCCTGCTGATCGGCGGCCTGAGTGATGCCGGGTTTGCCCGCGTGGCCCGCTACGCCGATGGCTATGTGCATGGCGGCGGCCCGCCTCGCGCCTTCGCCCGCGCCGCCGACAAGGCCCGCGCGGCCTGGCGCGATGCCGGGCGGCCCGGCCTGCCCCAACTGTGGGCGCAGGGCTATTTCGCTTTCGGTGACGATGGCGCCGAGGCCGGAGCACGCTACCTCCGCGACTATTACGCCTTCACCGGCCCCTTTGCCGACAAGATCGCTGCCGGGCTGCTCACCACCCCGCAGGCCGTCGCCCAGTTCATCCGCGGCTACCGCGAGGCCGGGTGCGACGATCTGGTCTTGTTCCCCACGTCGGCGGATCTCGCCCAACTGGATCAATTGGCGGAGGTCGTGGCCGAACGTGAAACGTGAAACGTGAAACGTGATGCGTATTGCGTAGGTATGTTGACTACTCAGCACTCGGCACTCAGCACTCAGCACTCGTCACCGACCACTGACCACTGACCACAGACCACTCGTTAGGAGACAGCGTTGAAGATCGTCATCCTGGGGGGCGGCCCGGCAGGGTTGTACGCGGGCCTGCTGATCAAGAAGGCCGACCCCCGGCACGAGATCACCTTGATCGAGCGCAACCCGGCGGACGTGACCTACGGCTGGGGGGTGGTCTTTTCCGACCGCACGCTGGCCGCGTTCCAGCGGGCCGACGCCCGGACCTATGAGCAGATCACCGGACAGTTCGTGATCTGGGACGCGATCGACGTGCGCTACCGGAGCGAGACGATCCGCTGCGGGGGGCACGT
Source organism: Chloroflexia bacterium (assembly GCA_038252265.1). Lineage (GTDB taxonomy): Bacteria > Chloroflexota > Chloroflexia > QHBQ01 > JAICKM01 > JBBSAN01. The sequence continues at coordinate 1,378 of JBBSAN010000041.1, read as the reverse complement.
CATCGCCAGCATCGCCCGCAAGCACCTGTTGCGCATCCTGCAACACCGCTGCCGGGAGCTAGGGGTGGACCTCCAGTTTGGCTGCGAAGTCGCCAGCGTGGCCGACCTGCCCGCCTGCGACCTGCTGATCGCCGCCGACGGGGTGAACAGCCTGCTCCGCCGCGAATACGAGTCGGCGTTCGAGCCGCAGATCCGGCAGGGCAAGGCGCGCTATATCTGGCTGGGGGCCGAGAAGGTGCTGGACGCTTTCACCTTCATCTTCCACGAGACGCCCGCCGGGCTGTTCCAGGTCCATGCCTACCCGTTCAGCGGCACCACCAGCACCTTCATCGTCGAATGCGCCGAAGAGGTCTGGCGGCGCGCCGGGCTGGACGAGGCCGACGAAGCCACCAGCCTCGCCTTCTGCCAGGCGTTGTTGGCCGACGACCTGGGCGGCGTGCCCCTCCTCTCCAACAACGCCAAATGGGTCAGCTTCCCCACCCTCAAAACCAAGCACTGGCACGCCACCCTCCAAAATCCAAAATCCAAAATCCAAAATCCCGTCGTCTTGCTGGGCGATGCGGTCCACACCGCGCACTTCTCTATCGGGTCGGGCACGAAGCTGGCGATGGAGGATGCGATTGCCCTGGCAGCGGCGCTGGAGCAGCATCCCGATACCGGGGCCGCGCTGGCCGCCTACGAGTTAGAGCGCAAGCCGGTGGTGGAGGTCTTTCAGAACGCCGGGCGCGAGAGCCAGACCTACTTCGAGACGCTGGCCCGTTACCTGGCCCTGCCGCCCGTCCCCTTCGCCTTCCAACTGCTCACCCGCAGCGGGCGGATCACCTACGACGATCTCCATTTCCGCGATGCCCGGTTTGGCGACATGGTGGACCGCTGGTGGGCGAGCGGGGCAGCGAGCAGCGAGCAGCGAGCAGCGAGTGACGGAGTAGTGGTGAGCAGCGAGCAGCGGGCAGCAAGTGAGATGACATACTCGCAACTCGCAACTCGCAACTCGCAACTCGTCGCGCCGCCTCCGATGTTTGCGCCGTTGGAGTTGCGGGGGGCGCGGTTTGCTAACCGGGTGGTGGTGTCGCCGGGGATGGAGTGCCCGGCGCAGGAGGGGGTGCCGGACGCGACGTATGCCGAAAGGCTGGCGCAGGCAGGGGCGAGTGGGGCGGGGCTGGTGCTGACCGAGCCGGTAGCGGTGGGGGCCGAGGGGCGAATCACGCCGGGCGACCTGGGGTTGTATACGCCGGAGCAGGGGGCGGCCTGGGGGCGCATTGTGGCAGCGGTGCATGAGGGGGGGGCGAAGATCGGGCTGGTGCTGAACCATGCCGGGCGGCGGGGGGCGACCCGGCCCCGCCGCGAGGGGCTGGACCGGCCCCTGCGGGCGGGCGGC